>DASTUU010000513.1:0-5342 GCA_035759485.1 Nitrososphaeraceae archaeon | reverse complement strand
AGATAAACTATGTAAATAGACTATCGGCAACTGGTGAATTGTAATAAATCGCTAGTGATATCTATATATTCTATAATGTCGTATGTATATTGTGCAAATAGTACAGAACGATACATCATTTGTAAGACGAGCGATAACTGCTCTAGGAGTCTCTATTATAGCTGATGGATTAGATTACTTTGCTGCTCCACTGTTTGGTACACCATTAATTGGTGATATATTTGACTTCATTATAACCAGCTTGCTGTACTCTATAACAAGAAGCAAATCAGCAACAGCCATTAACATGACTGAGTTCATTCCTTTTATCGGGGACTTTATTCCAGTCTATACAATTTCCACTTTATTATGGATTGGTAAGGGATTAAGAAAACCAGAAAGGATTTACTATAGAGAAGAGCCTGACTACCACAAAAATAATGTAGCCAGGCGCTTTGTAGGTACACTAAAGCGGCGCCTGATCAAGGTGTAGCTTTTGTGATAGAATTGACATGTTAGTAGTTCCGATACAATCCCTAACTTCCTTTTCCTCTCCCTTTTTATTTCCCTGTTCAGTTTTTCTTTGCATTCTCTTTCAGCTGGGGTACCTCTTAGCTGCATTCTACAACATTCACAAAATATATTTTTGGTAATAAAGTAACATTCGCATCTTCTGCAGTATTTCTTACCAACCAAATAATGGGACTCGCCAACTACTATTTTGGAGTATATCCTCTCCATATATTACGACAAACCATGGGAAATAACGGACAGACAAAGGCAATAGTGCGTCATTGTTGTCATGTCTCATAGCGGAGCAATACTATACCGCATTCAAACGCTTTTGATTCAATCAGAGTATATTTTTGAATTTCGTTCAAGTCCTTAAATATGGTCATACCGTTTCCAATTGCAACAGGATTAATAAACAAATAAAATTCGTCAATTAGTTTTTCTTTAATCAAGGAAGAATCGAATGACGCACCACCATAAACGACGATGTCCCTGCCGTTTTGGCTCTTTATCTTGCTAACTTCTTCTATGAGATCGCCTGTTGCTATATCTGTATTTATCCACTTAGATTTGTTCAGTGTTTTAGTGAACACAACTTTTGGGGTTTCTATCATCTTTTTTGCGAACACATTCCAGGGGTCATCAGGTTTGTTCATCGCATTTAACCAGTAAGAAATGAAGACATCAGTCATTTTCCGTCCCAGGAGAATGGTGTCAACAGACTCAGTTATTTTGCTTACATATTTTAGGAGTTCATCATCCAAGAGTCCGACCATCCAGTCCATTTCTCCGTTTGGCCCAGCAATGCAGCCATCTACGGACATTTGCACCTGCAGTCTTAATTTTCTCTTGTTATTTGCCATTTATAGAATAACGGTTCTCTATCTTAACTCTATTTCTACGCCTTAAGTCTGAAATGGGGTAAAGGCCTTTTTTTCTCCATTAACTAACGCTAACTAACGAAGACTTTCTCTTAATTTATCGGCAAGGTTTTTTCTTATTGGGGTAGTCAGGTTCATCATCGAACTGGAAAATGTCTTTACTAGAACGTATTTGTACTCCCCAACCACCGGTTTTAACATCTCTGTGGCTATGGACAAACAGAATTAACCGATCGTGATAATGATCCGGATGATATGACGATAGATAGTATAGATGGCCCATTAAAAATACAATTTGAGTTAGAGCAAGATCTAGGTTGACGGCCCAACTTTTATGACATACAAGATTATACCTTTGAGTTTAGAGGCCTAAAACAAGGAAGTTACATACTACAAGAAGGTCAAGGTAGAATATTGGCTGATAGAAGTTCAGTATCTCTACTAGGAATTGGTAATTTAGAGGTGAAAAATGGAACAGAGACAGATATTATGCAGGTAAGCGGCCATGTGGGAGTAGACAAGATAAAAGAGGATGCAACACAAACAACATACTCATTAGAACGGAATGGACTTATTACCATAGGTGATCTAGGATGGTATGATGTAACAGGCAACCTAACAACTACAGCAGATGGAAATGAAGGCACATTAGTATTAGTAGATAAGCCTTAGATCAACAACAACAAATGGATAAGTAAGTAATGACTAATAGAAAAGAAATCTAAAAAATTACACAACAGATGTAATTCCGGATTTTCACAAAAATTCGCATGAGACAATTATAATTATTTGTTACATGCTTTACCATGAAACTTTATTGTTTTTCCCATTTGTTCGCAATTTTTTCCTAGCTCGAAATTTTTCCCTGGATATTCTTCGCACTGGACTAGCTCTTAGCCGCATTCCACAACATCCACAAACCATTTGTTGAGTCATAATAAAACACTCACATTTGCTGCAGTATTTCCCGCCAGCTGTATAGTGTGACCCGCCTGCTTGTGTTATAGTGTACAATCTCAGACATAGGTTACGACAAACCATGGGAACAAACAACAGAAAAGTTACTAGGGCTATAAGCAGTGATAATACATAAGGAGAGGGAGAAACTTCGCAGTGTTTTAATCCTCTGCTGTTATTTCTGCACCACAATTACTGCAAATATAGTTTCCAGGGTTGCGTTCAATCGTTTCACCATTACAATTTAAGCAGAGTTTGGTAGTATTCATTTCTTAGCCATTTTCCTTACAACTACAACCTGTTCACCTTTCATAACCTAAGATCAATCAATATTGGTCATGTGTTAATACCTGCGGCCGAATTTCATGCCGCTTCATATTCCTGTTCTTTTTCTCATACATAATTAATTGCTACCTTCTTCTTCTCCACCTTCATCTCCTCCTCCACTTCCACCTTCATCTGTTGTATCTTCATTAACTGCAATGCCAGTTATTGGTTCTGTTGGTTCTGTTGGTTCTGCAATAATAGAATTCAATGTTTAATACTCAATTTCTTGTATATGGTCCTTTTTCTGTGAAATCTTAATAAAGAATCTTAAATAAAACTTTACATAACTATTTAGGAAGAAATATCACCATAGTTTTATCTAATAATAATATCCCAACTTCTAGTAACCTCATCTGAAGAATTTCACATATACTATCAAATATAACTATCATTAAGTCAAATGAACAACAATATTTTGACGATTGCCTTACTGATAGCCGGTACGACATTGTTAGCTACAGCAGTAACAACAATGGTACCAGCCGCATACGCAGACAATGACGCAGAGGATGATTCGTTATCTCAAAACAATGACTGTGACGAAAACGATGTCTCTGGATCCAATCCGTCCTTTAACGATCTCTGTGAGAACTCTGTTGGTAGTTTCACTGCTAATGACTAGCCTACCATAGACCATAGACCATAGACCATAGACCATAGACCATAGACCATAGAGTAGATATTTCCTCGGGCAACAGCTTGGGGAATCACAACCTTTTTTGTTATACTTCCTTTACAAACCCTTTACCAGCTTACCCAACTCTGCAAGTTTTACCTGATTTTCTATTCTTTGAACCCTTGTTGGTTCTACCCGTCTTAGCTAAACCAGGACTAGGGCTAGATCCCTCTAACCATTTCTTCCTAGATTTTATAACAAGAAACTTATTTAAAAATGAGATATATCTATTCACGAAGAAACATCTACATAGTTTTCTCTAAGTATTATCTCCCTATATGTAATAACCCCATCTGAAGTATTCCACATATATTATCAAACATATACTTGTTATGAAGTTAAATGAACAGCATCTTGACGATTGCCTTTCTGATAGCCGGTACGACGTTGTTAACCTCAACAGCAATAACAACAATAGTACCAGCTGCATATGCAGACAACTACGTCAAGGCAGAAGATGATTCAATAGCTCAAGTAAATGACTGTGACGATAATGAGTTGGATGGAAATGCGAACGTAAATGACGATTTTTGTAGTAATTTTGCTAGTGTAGGACCACCACCATAGGCACAGATCCCCATAGATAGGTACATATTTCCTTGGGCAACAGCTTGGGGAATTAGAAGCCTTTCTTACCTATGAAGTAATGTGACTCACCATCTACTATTTTGGAGTATATCTTCTCACATATATTACGACAAACCATGGTAACAGAAAAGTTACTAGCATTATAAGCAATGATAATACATAAGGAGAGGTAGAGAGCTGTAAATGTGCCGCTTGATGTACCTAAAGATCCTCAGTTTATCAGCTGATGAAGATTTTGGGCTGCTAACACACCCGAAGACCGGTGAGCCTGTAACAGCTTAATCAGCCTATCAACATGAGGTTTGTAAAGCTGGCTTCTATCATAAATATAGAGTGATTGTAAAATCTCAGAAGATAGGTCTAACAACAAGCGTTTTACTTGAAGACTTTCAGCGTGCCCTGAGCGAGTGTAAAGGTTATGAGATTCTTCTAATAGCTCAGACAATATCTCACGCTCATGAATACCTGTATATCCTAACATGTCGAATCTTAAATTCCGATAAATATTCTCAATATCTTCTGACGAAACCATCAGAGTTAGTTATGCGTAGTAAGTAGATAAGTAAGTCAGTAAGAAAAACTAACCGCCTACCCACGTTTACCAAGGTAAACCAGTGATTTTATTTATCTTATTCTATCCTATATCATTAACATTCCTTAATGATTCCTGAGCTCAGTGAATTAATGTACTGATATTCCTACTTTAATCCAAATTTATGATCTTTCAAAGATACTAGAAAATAGTTTATAAATGAACAAAGGAATTTTAGCATATTCATTATTATAACAATAGTTGCAGTAGCAACAGGAATTGCATTTATTACACTCAAATGGAATAGGAGATTGCAAGGTCTTGTGAATTCAAAAACATAAGAACTAAGTAAATCAAATAAGTCTTTAATTGAATCAAACAAGAAATTGGATTCAGCGAATAAACAATTAGAATTGCATGATAAAATGCAGAGAGAGTTTATCAATGTTGCAGCCCATGAATTGCGAACGCCCATACAACCTATACTTGGGTTGAGTGAAGTTCTCCAATCAACAGTAAAGGACGACGAACAACGCAGTATACTCAATACAGTGGTTAGAAACTCAAAAAGACTATATCGACTTACCGAAGATATACTTGACGTTGCAAGAATCGAAGGTCACACTTTTCAACTCAACAAGGAGCTCTGCAACATTAATGATATAGTGAAAGCAGTAGTGCAAGATAATATGACTCAAATTGAAAAAGGCAGAAACAAACATGATTTAACAATGTTGTATAAACCTAAGGAAGATAATATTTTCGCAGAAGTAGATAAGGGAAGAATTTCCCAGGTTATATCTAATTTAATAGATAATACAATAAGGTTTACGCCGAACGGAACCATAAATATGGCAACGGAAATTACAAATAAAAACGAGAAGAAGGA
>DASTUU010000512.1:0-4159 GCA_035759485.1 Nitrososphaeraceae archaeon | reverse complement strand
GATGACAGAATACGCCAATAAAATTCGACTAAAACTTAATCAAGAAAGCCTAGCCTTTGAATATAATAACCGTTTGATCCTTGTCTCACAGTTTTAAAAATACACCTCCAAGAAAACAAGTTATGGCGAGCATTTGTTTCATGAATACGGTCGAAAACAGCAGAAAGACTGTAGTACCCAAACAACAGCCCTAAATTCCAGACAAAATCCTCTAAACCTCATTCGGAGGATAAGATTCCATATGATAGTCTGGATAACCTAATCCATATCATATCGCCGTTTCTTGTATTCCCTGCTTAATTGGGCTTAACCGTCTGGTCAACGATGCCCTGATAACCAAATCGGCTTTCATACCTATTAGGTTCATAAGGACTTCCTGTTCTGTTCTTTCGTCTGTAAAAAGAGGGATCACTGGGCAAGTACTTTCCATTAATTCTCGCAATAATATATCAACTAGGCGTACTATTTCGCTTAGTCCGGAGTGGAATTTGTCGTTGTGAACCCGTCCTCGCCACCTTCTCATAAATGTTGGCAAGCATAATAGTGCAAACATAATTTCTAGCACACACGATCTTTATGGGACAGTAGTGCTAATAAGCAGACTGGAGGTTCGTACACAACCCATTTCCATAACCTGACTGGATTATTTGAGCCGGTTCCAACCGACTCTACGCAGTATCTTGGGTCTACGAGAAAGGTTGAAACAAAAGTTGGTATCAAGTAGATGAACTGATATTAAGTCAATAGTGGCCCTGTGAGAATTACTATCATGAATCAACAGACTGTGAAGACATTAGTGAGTATTGGATGACATACTATCCCAAGTATTCACTAAGGTCCGGTCTATGGTACTTTTCGGCGTGAAGTATTGGGCCATGATGATAGTATAGCTATAGCTAGAAATATGGTGTCAAAAAAGAGAAACTTAAAGCAAATGTCCTATCAACACACCTATGGAAAAGATTCCACAAGCCTCATATAGAACTTGACCATGGCTATCTATTTACCATGAACAGCCAACTTGATTTATAAAATACAACCATAGATCCTTGGATCATTTAGGAATTTACAAGAAACTAAAGCAAGAGAAGGTTGAAATTATAACGGAGGTAACTCAAGGGGATGAAATACGATCTTAAAACAAGCTGTCTTCGCTATCTTCTCCATTGCCTTGACTTGGGGCAGAATTGCTTATGTTCTCATCTTCGTCTTCAGGCGCTGGTTCCTCTTCTTCATCTGTAGTTGGTACCTGTTCTCCTCCTGGGAAAGTCAAACGTGGAGGTGAAGACTCAGGGGCTCCTGGAACTATTTTAAATATTTTGCCCTGGCCTATTGAAACTATGTACAGGTAGCCATCAGGCCCTACTTCAACGTCTGTGATTCCCGCAAATCCTTGCCCGAAGATAATGTCCTCCAGTCCTGATGAGGTAGGTGTCTGTATCACCTTGTCAGCTAATGCCTCAGGTAAAACCAGTCCAGTCCTATCTTGATTCAAGTCAAAATGATATAGTCTTCCATTGTGAACGTCTCCTACAAATATGTCATTTTGGTATCGAGAGCCTAATTTATCAGAATGTAGAAATTTAAGGGCTGTGGGGCCTACCGTGTTCGTCCAAACAAGTTCTGGATCTCTATATACACCTGCCCCATCAAAATCAACTATGTCTGTAGGATCGAAACCTTCTTCCAAAGCAGCTATACCCATTACTTCTTGCCATCCGCTGTTGAATCCAGGCAACACGAGATTTATTTCGTCACTATTTCCTGGGCCGTTTTCAGTTGCCCATAAATTTCTAGCTATTGGGTCAAAGTCCATGCCGTAGGTATTTCGAATACCATACGCATAGTACATACTGAGTGGGGGTTCATCCCCGAGGACTCCTCCGGTAGGCACAGGGCCGCCATCTTGGGTTATCCTTAGAATGCCGCCTCTCCCATCAGCTTGTGAGCCGTCTTGATAATTTAGAGTTAAGGTTTGCCATTGTTCGCCCTTGAAAGCTCCATCTACATCACCAACACTTATATACAAATTATTGTCAGGTCCAATTAGAACTTCGCCACCGTTATGTCGTGGGCCGGGATCAGCAGGAAGATCTAAGACCATTTTTGGGTTTAGTAACTTGTTGTCAACTAGTTCATACCTATACAGACGATTACCTAAAGGAGCAATTGGGTTCGCCGTCATATCGTCTCTATCTGCCGTCTGGGCCTCAGTATAAAATAAGAAAACATACGTATGCCCCGGAGTGGCCCTTGAAACTGCAATTCCACACATACATCTCTCTATAAAACCAGCAACATTGACGTCTAGCAAAGGTTCTGGAAGCATCTTTCCATTGACTACTCTCTGGACTGTTCCTTTCTCCTTTTCCAACACCAAAATGTCATTAGGACCGAGAAAAGCCATAGTGGTAGGTAGTTCCAGACCCTCCGCTACAACCTCTGCATGCAAATTAGGATCATAAATGTCAGGGTGTCCTGGTTCGTCAGTAAATTCTTTTTGACGGAATTCCTGTTCCTGCGCGTATGCTTGAGACCCATAGTCTCCGGCGAGAATCGTCATAGCACTTAATGCCAAAAGTATTATAATTAGTGACAATACTGATAAACCAAACAGATTCTTATTGACCAAGACTTTTGCTATAGCATCATAGACACTATATAAAGCATATAGCAATTCTTCACCGGTCGATTTCGAACAACGCAAAGAATGTCAAATTAAACCTGGCTAATTCCTCTTAGCTCAACACTCCCCGCGGCTAAATAAACGCTCGCGTCGGCTAATCTCCCACATTTGTCGCGACATATTAATGCGCCAAAGATGGTTCCAGGTAGGATATAGGCACAGAGGATTGTTTCCGCATTTCTCTTACCAGAAGCAAAAAACGTTATTATTACATAATTATTACTATATGGACTACCAGTGGTCAATGTCGCAAATCTCTTAACCCTAAGATACGACCCAGAAGTAGGCAATAATGGCACTATTAGAAACATCTCATATAAAGAAGTATTAAATTTAAGACAATCAACTGATCATATCCCCTCTTCAGCAGAAGTTGAGGCTGTGCTGAGAAAAAAAATTAGAAATCAGATTCATGAGTTCGGAGCAAAAAGGATTTCTTTGGCTATTAGTGCTGGAATTGACTCGAACTTAATATTTTGTCTAATCAAGAAAGAATTTCCAGAAATTGAACTAGATTGCCTTACTGTTAGCTTTGATAATGAAGATGATATCTCAAGCGAGGTACTAACTGCAAGAAAAATAGTAGAAAGTCAGAATGCAGCGTTCCATGAAATTTATGTGAGTAATCCCTTGAAGGATTTACCACTATTAATCAGCATCATTAAAGAACCGCGATGGAACATTTACCAGTATTATTTCATTGAGAAAGCAAACACGATTTCAAAAGTATTATTTACAGGAGACGGAGGGGACGAACTATTTGGAGGATACACCTTCAGGTACAGGAAGTTTATTGAAAACCTCAAGTCAGATCACTCTTGGATGGACAGAGTCCGCTTGTATCTTTTGTGCCATGAGCGAGACTGGGTGCAGGATCAGGAGTCTATGTTTGGATCCAGTATGAAATTTACATGGTCATCAATCTATGAGATTTTGAAACAATATTTTGATAACGACCTCGACCCCCTTGAACAAGTTATTTTGGCGGACTATCATGGTAAATTGATGTATGATTTTGTTCCTACAAATCAAAAGTACTTTACACATTTTGGGATTAACGGCGTGGCGCCGCTATTATGTGATGATGTCATTACATTATCAGAAAAGATTCCGGCCAGAATAAAATATGACTACCAGGCCAACATCGGAAAAATTCAATTGCGAGAGATATTAAAACGCAACGTACCTTCGGAGATATCTCAACTAATAGAAGACAAAAAAATGGGGTTCAGTATCGATTTGACAAAGTTTTGGATAAAATATGGCAAGGAAATAGTGACGTCGAATTTAGATAGAGCACGAATATTTGAGGACAATATAATTAATAGAGACTGGTACTTCAAGTCAATGCGTAGGATCGACGAAGACAAATTCGACGTCAGAGATATAAGCAAAATGCTGCAGCTCCTCAGTTTGGAGATATGGTACAGGTTATTTGTAACCTGTGAGATTACTCCAAAGTTTTGTCTCTAG
>DASTUU010000511.1:0-1206 GCA_035759485.1 Nitrososphaeraceae archaeon | reverse complement strand
ATAGCTAAAGATCGGCTTTCTAGAGAACTTTGGTATCATTTCATACAGCATGCCTACAGCAGGTATTAGGAATATGTATACTTCTGGATGGAACGTAAACCAGAACAAATGCTGATAGGCAATAGGGTCTCCACCCATGGCCGGGTTAAAGAAGCCAGACACTCCAAGTCTATCAGTATAAAGCATAATAAGTGCAGCTGCAAATGTAGGTATAGCTACAAGTATCATAACTGATGTCACAAGAGTAGCCCAAGCAAAAAGTGATATTTTCATTAAAGGAAGATCTGGATGCTTCATCCTAAGTATAGTAACTATAAAGTTAATTGAGCCAAGAACTGAAGATATTCCAAGAATTTTTGCTCCAAATATCCACATCTCTGCAGCAGGTCCTGGGGCTCTAATAATAGAATATGGCGGATAGGCAGTCCAACCTGTGTCTGAAAAGCCAATCCATATAAGCGCAGCTGCTGGAGGTATCATCCAAAATGCAACTGCATTTAGTTTTGGCCAGGCCATATCTTTGTACCTAACCATAATAGGAATAAGGTAGTTACCAACGCCAGCGGCAAATGGTATTGCCCAGAGCAGAAGCATCGTGGTACCATGGACTGTAAAAAATCTATGAAATGTATTAGAATCGGGGATTACCTGAATTCCTGGCAAGAAAAGCTCAGTGCGTATTGCCATAGCCAGCGCTCCTCCCAAAAAGAGGAATGCAACAGAGGTAATTATATACAGTAACCCAATATCAGTATGATGAGTTGAGAAAAGTATCTCCCACATAGGACGTGGTCTCTTAACTTCTAATACCAATACAAATTCACCTGTTGACCGCTTATACTTGAATAACAATAATAATAAAAGTATTTTGTTTTATATTCATGGGTTTTATTATTAAAGCTGCACGCCTGCTTTATACTCTTACTTCCAATTTATGATCTCAAAAAGCTAAACTCAATGTATAGCAAGCAATATAGTAAGTGGCGACTATTCCCAGTCAATGGTACTCACAAATAAGGCAAATCAAATAATCTCATATTTAAACTGCTTTATAGCGAGTGGAATTACTGTACAGTCAAAGTCCCTGTCATATAAGGATGTACTGAACAGTGGTAGGGGTATTCACCTGGTTTCATGCCAGTAGTTACAATTTCAGCAGAATCTCCTGCATTAATTATGCTTGTATCAAATAGCTTTCCCATATTA
>DASTUU010000510.1:0-4408 GCA_035759485.1 Nitrososphaeraceae archaeon | reverse complement strand
CTTTACTGCTACATAGGCTAGATCTTCTTCATTGGCTTTGTGTGTAGCCATATAATTTCTTGCTATGGATGCAAATAACCCTGGAAATGATGCACCATTTCCTCCTTCATAAAAGAAGTCAGAACAGTAAGAGAATAGAGTGGTGCTCTGGATAGTTCCAGTATGAGTTATCTTTTCAACACCCAAAGCTAAGACACAATCATAGAAACCGGCAGCTATATTGGCATACGCTTCCCTAAACATTATGGAGCCCGATCCGCATGCAGACTCTATAGTAAGGCCAGGAACATACGGAATTCCTAGATTACTCATAATTACTGGAGCCATATGAACCTGCTTGTCTGTAACCCCGAAAACATTAGAAATATATCCTGCTTGGATATCGCCTGGTGAAATACCAGCAGAACTTATGGCATCTCTTGATGCAGCTAATGCAATTTCTATAATATTTTCATCTAATTTACCATATCTAGTACTTCCTGCCCCAAGAACGCAGACTTTATTTGCCATGCAACTAAAAATTAAGGTTCAGTCGTTATAAAAACGTTAGACAGGAATCTCTAGAAGTTATGTGATCACAATATTAGTCTTTTAGGATTAGCCTTGGAAAATAATAATTGAATAAATTTTGTTTTATGATATACAGGGTTTGAGAATATATCTTGATTTCCCAGATGTTTACTTTACTCCATATCCATACCGCCCATACCGCCCATACCGCCCATACCGCCCATACCGCCCATACCGCCCATACCTCCAGCAGGAGGTCCAGACGGCATTTTAGACTTACTTGAGCTTATTACATCGTCCACTCTCAGAATCATGCATGCAGCCTCAGTAGCAGATTTTATAACCTGCTCTTTGACTACAAGTGGGTCTAGGACGTTTTCTTTGAACATATCTGTAACTCCTGCATTTCTAACGTCTACGCCAATCCACTTACCGCGCTTGCCTTGTTTTGTACGCAAATCTGTCATAGTATCAATTGGATCCATACCCGCGTTTTCGGCCAGAGCTAGTGGAATAGAATCAAGTGCCTCTGAGAATTTATAAACTGCCAACTGTGCCCTTCCTTCTAGGTTGTTTGACCATTGTCTCAATTCGTTTGAAATGTAAGCTTCTGGAGATCCACCACCAGCTACTATTGCTGGTCTTTCAAGGACATCTTTTGTGACCATTATTGCATCATGAACTGACCTTTCTGCTTCGTCAACTACTCTTTGAGATCCACCCCTTATGAGTATAGTTACTGACTTTGGATTTTTGCATCCTTCTATAAATACCCATTTGTCTGTCTCTACTTTGCGTTCTTCTACTAAATCAGCCGAACCCAAATCTTTATCAGTTAGATCGTCAAGATTGTTTACTATTCTTGCTCCTGTTGCTTTTGATAGTTTGGTCATATCACTTTCCTTAACGCGCCTTACAGCTAATATGCCTGCTTTCGCAAGATAATGTTGCGCAATGTCATCTACGCCCTTCTGACATAATACAACATTTGATCCTGATGATTTTATCTTATCAACCATAGATTTGAGCATCTTGTTCTCTTCTTCTAGAAACATTTGCATTTGCTGTGGATCGTTGATGCGAATTTCTGCGCTCATTTCAGTCTTCTCAATTTCGAGAGCAGAATTAACTAGAGCGATTTTGGCAGATTCAATTCTCTTAGGCATACCTGCATGAACAACCTCCTTATCAAGTACGATACCTTTAATTAGTTTAGTATCATGTATGGACTCGCCGGCCTTCTTTTCAACCTTTATATTGTCCAAATCTAACTTCAAAACACCTCCTTCAGTTTTCTCCGCTACCTGTTTTGCCGCATTGACAACTATTTGGGCTAAAACTGGACTGTCATCAGAAACAAGTTTTGAATACATGCTTGTCGTCGCGATTTTAATTAGAGTCTCTTTATCATCAACATCTATCTTAACTGCCATCCTTTGTAATATTTTAAGAGCCTGCTCTGCTGCGGCTGTGTAACCATCAACAATTACTGATGGATGAACTTCTTTGTTAATTAGCTCTTCAGCTTTTTCTATTAAAGCACCTGCTAGTACCACTGAAGAGGTGGTTCCATCACCAACTTCGTTGTCAACAGATTTGGCAACTTCAACCATCATCTTGGCTGCTGGATGCTGTACATCAATCTCTTTTAGAATTGTTGCGCCATCGTTGGTAATTGTAACATCACCAACAGTATCAACCAGCATTTTATCCATGCCTCGAGGACCTAAGCAAGTCTTCACAACTTCAGCAACAAGTTTAGCAGCGGTAATATTGTTCCTCTGCGCCTCTTTACCCCTACTTTCCTTTGCCCCTTCCCTTAAAATTAAGACTGGCATTCCGCCAGCAGTAGTTTGAACTGATGCCATTTCTCATATATCACCTAATTAGAATATTTACAAATCTTCTCAGGCCTCTTTTATACTTTTACACAGTCCAAGTACTTTATACTCCCAATTTATTTCGTTTTATATTAAATTTATCTTTAAATTCAGGTATATTAATTATAAATCTTTCATGTCTTCCCTCAGCTATCCTCTCTAGATTATCAAATGCTTCTACTTCAAACATAATTCGCTTACCATTTACTAAAATTACCTTGGACTTTAGGAGTACTTCTGCTCCGACAGGAGTAGCAGCTATATGCCGAATGTCAACAAGGGTGCCTACGGAGTCCCAATTAGGATCAGGAATAAATTGCTCTTTGAGAAGGAGCCTGCACGTTTCTTCTATCTCAGATATTAAAGAAGGAGTTGAAAGAACATTCTCCCCCTCCCATAAGAAACTGATTGTCTGATCCGAATTAATTCTTATTTTTCTTTCCTTGGTAAATCCGATTTTGACCTCAAAGCTCATAATATCTTACATACAAAGGTGATTGTTAAATAGCATTATCAGCAGGACAACTTGTGTATAGCTGGAATTCAACATTTAGACGGGGTAAACAGTGATGTCCAATTACCTACTGTTGTATGCCAAAAATTGATGCAGGAGACTCGGTTCTACCGCTGGACAAGATAACCAAAGAAAAAGTTAGGATTTACGTAGCTTATCTGCTACGTCTTGCTGCTGAAGCTATTACGTAGGCAAGCCCCACTACCAAACCAAATGCGAGGGGTATCCATACACCAAAGCTGTCGATTGTTGCCGGCACAATTTGTTGTATTAAACTATCTAATCCGAATACCATTACCTTATCCTATAGATAGCTTGGTATATTAGATTTTCTCGGAAAAAGTACCTATTCTAAATAATCAATAATATTTGTACTGATGTCCAGATAAATATAAAGAATTTATATATATAATACAAAGTCGGCTATATAAATTAAATTAACCATAATATAGTATGGAAGGCACTTAAAATATTCTTCGATGTCCTTAAATTACCCTTGGTGAACTTTGCCTATAATGAAAATGGGAAAGGAGTTGCGCAAGTTTTGCTCTAGATGCAAGACTCATACAATGCAGGTAGTCGCTATTTACAAGAAGGGTAAGGACAGAAAGGTTGCAGAAGGCGCACGCAGACATGCAGAAGACAAAAAGGGCTATGGTGGGCAAAAATTTCCAGAGCTTAAACGAACTGCTAAGACTACCAAGAAAATAACATTACGATATACGTGCAAAAATTGTCAGAGAAAAACAATGAAGGAAGGTATAAGAATGCGTAAGTTAGAAATTCAACCTTGATTTAGTGATTGAATATGCACAGAAAAAATGTATTAATTCCAAAACCAAGCAGCAATTTTATATTGGTCCAATGTGCAGAATGCGACGAAAAGAGGGTAATTTTTAATTATACTACTATAGACATCAACTGTAACTCTTGTCATCAACTTATAGCGGAGAAGACAGGGGCTAAGGCTAAAATCCTTGGTAAATCACTAAACACCTTGGACTAAATTATTATGTCCATCTAGAAGCTAGATGTTATTGTATTCATTGAATCCCTCAATTGTGATATAGTAAGTGCATAAAACAGTCAAAATATGTAGGCTCCGAGAACAAAAAAGACTTAGAAAAATAAACATAAGAGAAAAATAGCCAAGATATTTCCCTATTAGTTTTGAAAATACAGATTTTATATGGCAGTTGTTAAGATAGGAACTGTAATTATAGAGGTTTTCGTTATGATATCTAAAAACTTGATAAAGTGTGTCTGTATATTGTCTTATTCTTATTGGACTTAGAAGGCTTTAGGTGATAATGTTTGAACGTTATAGAACAAGACCTTTTCTTGTCCGATATGCATCGTTCTTGTATTTCCTTGGACTAAGTCCTAGAAGTACGTCTAGAGCATTACAACCATTTGTAGATCGAAGTTATGTGGCCATCTGGAGGTATTGGATACGACAATTCGATCTAAAAAACGTCTTTTCCAAATAAAAAGAAGAGCAGCA
>DASTUU010000509.1:0-1524 GCA_035759485.1 Nitrososphaeraceae archaeon | reverse complement strand
CTAAATGCATTGCTAAGCTTTTTGTCCGACAATTGCCCAAAAATGAACTTAGTCTAATGCCATAGTTAACCAGATCGATAAAGATGAAGTTGGTGGGATTATTTGAACCCACGACCTCAGCGAGTCTGCGGTAGTCGCTCTCTAGGCTGATTTAAAATCAGAAAAAAATCAATTTTCACTCCTCAGCCTTGCCGAAATCCCATGCAGAGAAAAATTTTGGCGTAATTTCAATAACAGCCTGATTCCCATTTCTAGTATTCTCTATTATCCTCTTGGCAAGAGAGTGTTCAAGAGTACCTAGATACTTTAGGTTTATCTTTTCTACAATTGACAAATTCTTCTGTATATCTTCTGATATTCTTGCAACTGCCCTTCCCTTTACTCCCTTGTATGGAATATTCTCGTCATCAATGGAAAAGTAAATCTTGTCAAGATTTCTCTGAATGTTCTGAGCCTTCCTTGTCATTTTTGACGTGGTTATGTATATCTTGCCAGAGTCATTGTCATAGAGGAACCAGATGGGATGAATGATAGGATATCCTTCTTCGTCAATGGTGGCAATCTGTATGTTGAGTTTGCTTTGAAGAAAATTGTTAACTTCTGACTCAGTGACAGGCTTTGGCATAATTGGAATAGCTTGTATGACTTTCAATGTGTGTAAATTCGGTGTCGAATCTTGATATAAACATTGAGATTAAGAAGCACATTTCGCAATACTAGCCGCTACAAGAATTAGGAAGGTCGATTCAGGAAGTGATTTAGCCTAAGACAATTCGAGCGTGATACAAGGAATAGGGACAAACGGTAGGATACGGCATTGGCATTGCTGCTGGATTTGTCCGACAATTATCTAAATTGAATTCAAAATAATACCGTAGTTGTACAACAGGAAGAAATGGACTGGGTGGGATTTGAACCCAAGACCTCAGCAATGCCAACTTGCATTCTTAGGCTGCTTCTATGTATCTTAAGGGCAGCAGCTACGGAAAGAAAGAACTGTATTGTTCAAATCCCATTCGGTACACCATTTTTTGCAGATTCTATATAGCCTGGACCATTAAGCTAAGTTTTGAGAATTCGTTGGGGCTACAAATGATGAATAGAATAATAGAACAATCCATTGATCGCACATAATAAGCTGTATTGCTAAGTAATCTTGACAAATGCACAATAAGACACCGCATGTAATAGTTTGCGATGATGACGCAGAACTTAACTTGTTTATCCGCAATTTCTTCAAATTAGATGGCTATGAAACCCATCAAGCATTATCCGCGCAAGAATGTATTGACAAATTAGCAGAACTAGGAGACACAATCGACGCAATTACAGTGAACGGAAAAATAGCATCAGATAGAAGCGTTATGCTTATCCTAAACGTAAGAAGATTAAACAAGAATGTAAAGGTCTTTGTTTTGGCAGACAAAGGACTATCAGAGGATAAGGTAAGGATAATGGATTATGGCGCAGATGAATTTATGGTTAAGCCATTAAGCATGGAATCTCTGATTAACAAAGTAAATT
>DASTUU010000508.1:0-1361 GCA_035759485.1 Nitrososphaeraceae archaeon | reverse complement strand
CCACGACCAAAGACGTCGTTTTCATCCTACCATTATAGGATTGAATGATTTTGATAGTCCCTGCGTGATTTTGCAGCCAGTTTGTGTTACAGGTGTTAACAGTAAAGGATATAACTTTCACAGTTTAAAAACCTTCTGCAGATTATTTTGTGAAGATAGATAGACGACAATTACATATCTATGTTCTATTATTAGTTCCGGCCGTAGGAGAGTGACAGTATGACAAGCTGGAAGCAAATTATAGGGTAAGTCGTATTATTGTAGGAATAAAAGCAATTCCCAGCTTGTGATATTAGCAGAGTTAGGCTAAAAAGATTGATAAAACTGTTGAATGACGACGAATACCTGAAAATCAAAAGGACAGTCTGGGATGAGGTCGGTAGTGTTTTGTTAGATGGAAAGAGACTTTTGAAGCTTGCTTTTTATTCTCTGATGAAATCAATGAGAAAAGACCCTCACAAATACACTGCGTTGACTTATTATGTTAACAATAATGCCTATACATCATCTAACTCTGAAAAGATGGCCAAGACTACCAAGAACTTGAAGCCAGAGTCAGAAGCGGAGAGATTTTATTAGATAATAAAAAACTTTTGCAAGCTGTGCTTGTCTCTGTAATAGTGGCTCTAAGAAATGACCCTGATAGACATCTTTTGATTGACAGGATGGAGCTAACCCCTTTCACTACGACTACAATCATAAACTACAATTCGTTTTTAGCGTTAACACGACAGCCATATCTGCAAGGGCATGAACAGTTTGTCAGCGGAAGGCTGTTAGAAATGGCTGAGAGGATACTTCATAACCTTCAAAAAGGCAACAGCTGCAGGATTAGAAAAAGGAAGTTCATATTCTGCTACTACTTACCAGGCTTTACCATACTATGAATCTCCATCACATCTTCCAACATATCTTAGGCAAAATTCTAATGACACTGAGGAAATTCCAACCAATTACTGAATTTCATAAGATAGACTTTACTAAACTACCAGTCCTCCGACATTTCTTTTGGATATAATAGCAGTGAGTTCGCATGAGCAACTTGTATTATATTTTAGCTGCATTAGCTTTATACTCTAGTCCAATTGCCGCCTGTCATGTTGCCACCTGCACTCATATTGCCAGCCATCATGGTTGCATTGTCCCCTTAGTTTCTTTTATACTTGCTAAATATTTATTTTAAGCATGTTTGCTATCATATAATTATAATAGTGTTAAAGGGAGTCGTAGTAGTATTTTTAATGGTTATAGTTGTCTTAATGACACTGACGCCACCGGCATATACCCAAAACCGAAACCAAAGCCGAAACCGAAACCAAATTCAGACGCAACTACAAAATTGGTCAACCTACAAAGACCCA
>DASTUU010000507.1:0-1213 GCA_035759485.1 Nitrososphaeraceae archaeon | reverse complement strand
GTGAGAGGACTTGTGGAAGAAATTTGGAATTACCGCAAATATTTATCGTATTTGACGCAGAGGAAAAAATGTCTAACAACGCATTTACCACCTGAGTACCATGCACTATTTTGGCCTTTTCTGACCTCCAAACTTGCAAGTCTCAGCAGTATATATATACAAATGTTTATAAATTCAATGTAAAAAAGTTGTACCCTAATTGTGGATATAATTAACCAAATGTTACCAAATTGTGGCTATAAACATTATATGCAGTGGGGAATACAATTCCTCCGTTTGTAGTCTTCCTTAGAGATTATCTCGTTAAAATCATCAAATCAAAAGAAGCCCCAGAAACTAGTCATCGCCGCCGAGTGAGTGTGAAGATATTGATTGGTCTTTAGAAATTATGAAAGGCGAAATGATAGTGGTTGTTAGAAAGGTGAAAAGCGAAAAGAAATGAGTAAGAGTAACACCAAATTGTGCTTAAACTGCAATGGTGAAATGATTGAACGTAGCCCGGGAAATTTGCAATAATTGTGGAATTGAAATGACAGCTGAGGATTAGTATCAACCAGCATTATGTATTCGAATGGTCACGTGGTATACGGCAAACATGTCTATACTATATCAATCTCTACTTCTTTACTATTATCGTTCATTTCTCTTCTTTCTTTCTCCTCCTCCTCCTCTCCCTCTCCATACTGATAGCTATTACTTATAACAGTAACAATATTTCAGCTAGCTCCCCACGGTTGGACGTGATAGGTGAGAAAATATCCAAAGCCGCAGGTAGACTCACTGTTTCTTCGCCCTAACCATACGCATGTTGAGTCTAATCCCCCTCCTGCGGTTTTTACTTGTTTCATTTGCAGTCGACTTATATAGAATATTTCACCATATATTTTAGGACCTAATTATGAACCCATATATCATCGAGGACTGCACAGCCGCAGGTAGGTCCTAAACTCAACTAACTAAACCTACCAACATCATCCCTCCATACGCCAGCCCAATATTCTTCTTCTTTCCCTTTTTCTTTTTCGTTTTCTTTTTCCAACTTCGCATACAGACTGTCCAGTTCATCGTGTAACCATTCTAGGATACCTGGGTCTAAAGATATACTGTCATGGCTTTGCCGCTTGGTTTCGACAATTGATGCTAGAGTTAATTCAATACAAGTTTGTATCATAGAAAGTTCATGTAAGTTAATATTCAGCGTTACCGTAGGAGT
>DASTUU010000506.1:0-1310 GCA_035759485.1 Nitrososphaeraceae archaeon | reverse complement strand
TAGGGGCAAGACATGGGAATATGTATATCAACATCCTATTACAAATAGCTGAAGATTTTAATAGCCTATCCAAGGATACAAAACCAGTGCAGTAGTTCTGTATTCAACTTCAATGAGATCATCTTCATTATCTTCACAACCGTCCCCAGTAAGCAATTCTGCTAAATACCCAAATGGGAATAAGAAAATATTCACTGCTGCGGCCAAAGAATTACCTGAGAATGTCCCTGCGTTGCTATTGTCTGCCGTATACGCTGGAGACGAACAAAAAGTATACCTGAAATTCTACAATGAAAAGGACCAAACCATTCTTTTCTGGCGCGACAGAACGAATCACAGGCCGTATTGCTATACCAAAATGAATTATCGTGATGATGCTGAGAAGGTTACTCGGAAGGAGAGGAAATACTCATATGAGATTACGAAGAAGAGGGATCTAATTTCGGACAAAGAAATAGAGTGTTTGAAAATAGTTGCTCCAGATCCACTTTCAATAGGTGGCACAGACAATAGCTTTAGAGAAAAGGTACGCAGTTGGGAAGCTGATATAAAATATCATGAGAATTATCTTTACGACACAGGCCTCATTCCTGGAACATGTTATATTAGGACTGGCGATACATTGGCACGATTTGAACAGGTTATCTCTCACAAGGTTCAAGAGGAGCTGCAAAAATTGCTATGGAACAAACTAAAAGAAGATAATAATAACAATAATAATGATACAGGACAGCTTGGATTTCAAGAATATAGACATTATATTGAGGAATGGGCAAACCTTCTCAACCAACCCATTCCTGATATCAAGCGCATTGCTATTGACATAGAGGTTGAATCCGAGGAGGGAAGAATGCCTAATCCTCGTGAACATGATAGACGCGTCATTGCTGTTGCCTTTTGTGGAAGTGACGGATTGAGAAGAGTTCTAGTTCTGGAACGAAATGAGAACCCAAATGGTGTTTCTAGTGGCAAAATGAATCCACTTATACCAGAAGCTGAGGTTTACAAAACTGAAAAAGAACTATTACAAGAAACCTTCAGAATAATTAGTTCTTACCCGTTTGTTATTACATATAATGGAGACGATTTTGATTTGCCTTATCTGTATGCTCGATCACAGGATCCGGCCATAGACCCGATTGACGGAAAGGCAATTTCTAAAGACGAAATTCCTATTATCATAAAAAGAGAGACCTTTGTAAAAAGAGGAATACAAGCTGAACCTGTTCAAATAAAAAATGGAATTCATATTGATCTCTTTAGGACATTTCAAAACAGATCAGTCCAGATTTACGCATTCAGTCACAAAT
>DASTUU010000505.1:0-1442 GCA_035759485.1 Nitrososphaeraceae archaeon | reverse complement strand
GGTTCCTTTGCAAGATCACGTACAACCAATATTGATCCTTCTAGTGGCTGAATTAACGATTCGTTTTCTTGACTGACTGGGTCTGTTCTCAGTAGTTGCTTTTTAGAAAAATTGGCACTGACATCTTTGGCTGCTGCACTGTTGCCACTACTATCATTCTTTATTTTGAAATTTATATTCCATTTGTCTTGAATGTCATGGAAAGCCATTGAAAGCATTGAATCTTTGAGGTTTGACTTGCCTCCTAATGCAGTTGTCAGCGAATATGTCAGATTCATCCCATCCTCTATGTTACTCCCAATCGTCCACAGGTCTTTTGACGTAGGTGGATTGAAAATGGAAGGCCCATTTCCACCCCCCGAAAAACCACCGCCAATGGCAATTATTACTACACTTACTAGAATTCCTATTGCCGCAAATATTCCTGAAGCTAGAAATATTATTCTTTTTGGGGTCATTGATGTTACTATTATGAATCAGACTTTAAAAAAATAAAATAAAGTATATACCAAAAAAAGGATTATTGAACAACTATGTCAAACTGACCGGATTCTACAAAGTTGCTTGGGCCACTCGTACCAGCTTGTGATATGAGCACCTTTACAGTCATTGGTCCGGGCTTTTGGAAGACAACGTTCTGTATAGCAGTTCCATCACTTGCAAGTTGATTATCCTTTGCAAAGAAAAGTTGGCCATTGGCATCTACAATTGCAAAATTATACCCAACGTCAGTAACTAGGTTCTTCTTGTCATCGTAAAATATTATTCCAAATTTGGTATTATTACCCGCCTTTATCGTAACAGGCTCCCATGTAAGACTGATGATATAAGTTCCACGCTCTGTTCTCTGTTCTAAGGGTGGTACGGGGATTTGTTGCTCGCTTTCAGGGGCTTTTGGCTGTCCTTGCCCTGTCCCGAGCAATTCAAACGCATACTGTATTGGAGGATTACCTGTTGTTATATCTGCAAATGTCTCTGCCTTTATGGGATAAGGAAATCCGTCCTTAATCCAAATAGTATTGTCAACTCCCTTGTGAAACAAAATTGTGGTGGTATTAAAAGTTCCTGCAGGTGTTGTTATGATAGCCTTGCCTGTAGGTGATATTGGTGACCCTCCTATTGATGCAATTTTGCCCCAATACTGCGCGGTTAGTGATTGACCGGGCTTTGAAACAAATGATGAAAGCCATTTTAGCGAACTTGAATATGCGCTCCTATACTTTGCCATTTCTGGAGGGATTTGAGAAGTTCCCAAAGCTGTTAAATCAAGGTCACTTAGGTGGAGAGTTCCGTTGATAACGCGTCCCTGGTCCACAACAAACGTTGGAGCCACCCAATATTTACCAGTCTCATTATATTCCTTAAAATAAATTGTCATATCAAACGGACGGCCAGCATTTGTATCCTGTTCTTGTACCTTGTACGTTACATACATGTCTTTT
>DASTUU010000504.1:0-4455 GCA_035759485.1 Nitrososphaeraceae archaeon | reverse complement strand
AATATAGGAGACTACTGCTTTGTTATCGACCACCATATATGAATTTGGAATTCTGTTTAAGGTAAATAAATATATTGTTCACAAATATATCCCGATGTAAGCAGAGGCTGAGGTAAAAAATTTATTCAATCGTTTCCCAATCCTAGCCCACATATGAGCGATCGGTCCGAAAAAATCAACAGCGGAGCGAAATCTGTTTCAGGCTCACCTAATGAAATAGATGAACTTACGAAGGAAATAAACGAAGATACAGCAGAACACCGAAGAATTATTAAGATTTTTGAAAGCGCAATGCACAATTTTGCGTCAGACAGATCGTTAGATACATGCTTGGATGCGCTCAATGCTTCCATTCAAATGGCCAAAATCAGGCATAAGCTTTTCCAATCATATAAGCATTATTCAGAGCTATTGGAAATGGAGATCGTTCGATTGACCGATCGGAGCGGATCCAGTCTGCACAAATAAACGATGAAAGCAATTGTTGTTGCTCTATTATCATCGAGTGATGCCCGTCAGGATTACTTCATGTTAACCCGGTTACTGATTTTACCCAGATTCTCTATGGTAATTTCTACTATGTCTCCATGCTTTAGATACTTGGGTTCAGACATTGACATAGCTACACCTGCGGGCGTCCCAGTTGAAATTATGTCACCTGCCTCTATCGTCATTACACTACTCAAACTGGAGATTATTCTTCTTATAGGAATTACCATATTTAGACTGGAAGAATTCTGCCGTATCTCATCGTTAACTCTGGTAACAATGGTCAGATTTTGAGGATCTTTTACCTCCTCCTTTGTGGTTATCCATGGTCCACATGGAGCAAATGTGTCTATGCCTTTACCTCTGGTAAATTGCTTATCTTTGAACTGTATGTCTCTCGCTGATACATCGTGCATTATCATATAACCAAATACAGAATCTAGGGCTTCTTCCTCTGATACTCCTTTAGTTCTTTTTCCTATGATAACTGCGATCTCTGCTTCATAATCTAGTCTCTTCACAAAGCTAGGACATATTATGTCGCTGTATGGAGAATTTAATGCAGTTCGGGGTTTGATGAAAATTACAGGCTCATCTGAAGGCATCAGGCCAGCATCTTTTGCATGGTCGTAGTAATTGAATGCCAAGCATATTATTGTTGGAGGATTTGGAAGAGGTGCAAGAAGTTCCACTCTTTCGAGATTAATATTATAGTCCAGCTCTCTTTGATATGCCATAACTTCTTCCATCCACCCATTGAACATAAAGTCTTTAATGGCAGGTGGAAGAGGTATCCCTGTCTGCTCTTGAATTTCGGACCTTGTGATTAATTTGTTCCCATCATAAGATAAGACAGCATATGTTTCTCCCTCTGTGTTATTTCTTATTCTCGCAATCTTCATCCTAGTTATTACCTATGTGTGAAAATCGCCAAGCTATCTCCCTCGATCCGACAGAAGCCCATCCTTACAAACTGTAACTTAGAATCCGGCTTCAAGTTGGTCACATAGGATTCGCATACTCCTTCCCAAACTTCAAGACTATTGACGTTAAGCGTGTCGCCTATGTAGAGCTCCTTTGGAACCAGAACCTTAAACGGATGTGCATCATTTTTGGCCACCCACTGGATCTTGCGCATCTCTGGTTTAATATCATCTCCAGACCATGAGCCTATTATTGTCATCCTTGTACCTGCCGTGATAATGTCAATAACTCGTATGTTAAACAGCTCTATCAGTCTTATTTCCTGGCCCGGACGGAGGTTGACCGCGTCATCTTTAGAAATATAAACAGAGTCATTGACCTTAATTCTTCTAGATCCAAGATCAATAGTTGGATGGTTTTTCAAAACAGCTACGCGTGGTGAAGTATTTGGTATCCTAATTTCGACCGGATCCTTGACAAAAAATAGTCTAGTACTTTCAGCTTCAATTAATTTCCTATTAAAGGCTTCCAGCGACTCAAAAGGAGGCTTTGTTTCAGCTAGGGTCATACCTAATGAAAGAACAAATCTCCTTATAGCTTCCGGGATAAAACCTCTTCTTTTCATCCCCGCAAGTGTAGGAAGCCTGGGATCATCCCACGATTTTACGATTCCGTTTTCTATCAATGGTTTTATCTTCCTTTTTGAAACCGGAAGGCCATCAAATTCAAGTCTTGAGAATTCTATCATGTTTGGTTTACGTAATCCTAGTCTTTCTAAGATCGCAAAATAGAGAGCATTTCTCAATTCGTATTCCTTAGTCCTGAAAGCATGTGAAACACCATCAACACTATCTTCTATCGGTGCAGCAAAGTCGTATGTAGGCCATATATTATATTTGTCTCCGAGTTTGGGGTGGCGCCCTTTGATTATTCTAAACAAAGTGGGATCCCTCATTGCTGTATTATAATCAGCCATTAAACCCTTGAATCTAATTATTGCTTCATTCTGTTTGAATCTCCCATTAAAGAAGTCATCTATACGTCCTAGAGCCGCCGTCATGCTTTTTCGGCAATCGCATTCAATTCCTTTTGATCTGAAGTCGCGTATTTTCTTTTGGTCGCAAGTACATACATACGCGTAGCCGTTTGAGACAAACCTTTTTCCGTAGTTATATAATAGTTCAATATCGTCCGATGTATTTTTTATGATATCAGGGCGAATGTTTAGCCATTGTAGAGCTAAAATAAATGCCTCATAATATTCGAGTCTTTCGTTTAATGGATTAGTGTCATCGAAACGTAGGATAAACTTTCCGGCATATCTTCGCGCATAATATTCGTCAATTATTGCAGCCTTAGCGTGGCCGATATGAGGATATCCACTGGGCTCGGGAGGAAACCTTGTTATAACCTTTCCCGGATATGCATTTTCCAGTTTGGGAAAAAGCGGTAAGGAACCAATGTTCGCCTTCTCTGCTGGTTGTGTTCGCTGAGGGGGAGCAATGACCTCTAACTGCTTCAACAACAACTTCTGTTCGTTTAACGGCATGGCATTGATTTCCCGTACTGTTTCCCTTATAGCTGGAACAATATTTTTCAAATTAGATCGAAATTCTGTAGTTGATGCAGCAATCTTGCCAATTACTGCATCAGCTTTCGCCTTGCCGTTATGTTCTAGGGCATTTTGGAGCGCGGTTGCCTTAATAGAATCAAGTAATCGTTGGTCAAGAACCACCTAGATTACAAACTCCGTCTCAATATAAATTCCGCAGACGTTTGGAGAGCGCTTTTTGGCTCCGAATCCGCGTACACCTCCAGTGACTGCAAAGCACGGTATATATATGACTCTGCCAAATCTCGTATTTCCTTCTCTATCCTGAGTCTGGATATAATCCGTAACGCTTCCTCCAATTCTATATCATTTGTGCTATGAGAGCCAAAAATCTTCAGGAGCTTGTTTCTTTCATTTGAACCGGCTTTTTCGAGTACTAAGATCAACGGAAAGGTTTTTTTCCCTTCTCTTATGTCATTTCCCACGGCCTTTCCAGTTATTCGTGGATCTCCCACTATGCCAATAAGATCATCAATGAGTTGAAACGCTATACCGATATTCTTGCCAAAAACAGACAGTCGGTCAAGATCCTCAACCATATCATTATCAGCAGACAAGACTCCTAAAGAACACGATAGCTCAAATAATGAGGCAGTTTTTTTTTCAATCATTGTAATATAGTCGGTCTGAGAATACGGTTTATTGCTCTCAGAAGCCATCTGCATATCTATGGCCTGTCCTTCACATACGTTGATACAGGCCGTAGATAGTCTGCTGACCATCTCTGGTATCGACTTTTCGGCAATCCCCTCTTCAAGTCCGCATACAGATATAAGTTGAAATGCCTTTGAGAATAAAATATCTCCAGCTAGAATGGCCAACGGTATTCCATAAGACGCGTGAACAGTCGGAACATTATGTCGCATTTTGTCGTTATCCATGATATCATCATGAACAAGCGAGAAATTATGAATTAATTCGACCGCAGCTGCAGCGGGCATTGCCTTTCTTAAAGTGCCACCAAAGAGCTCAGATGCTTTCAATAGAATAAAGGGCCTAATCCGCTTGCCTCCACTGGAAATGTAGTGTGCAGAGGCCCGATAGAGGCCCTTAGGGCTCCCGTTAAGATGGGATAGAATATAATCATTTAGACGGGTTGCATTGATTTCTAATTCACCCTTAATTGTGCCTGTCCTCATACAGGATTAACCTCTGCTGCCAAAGCGCCTGTCAATATATACCTTGAGCTCTTCAACATTTCAATGTTTTTGGATCCTAAAAGAAACATTGTGCTTTTGAGCTCAGCCAAAACCGTGTTCATATAATTGAATAAACTGTCAGCAGATCGCGCTGCCGCCACCAAAAAAGGATAAGCCATGCCGCACATGTCAGCACCTAGAACAATGCATTTAGCAACCTCAAGTCCGTTCCGCAAGCCTCCCGAAGCAACTATCGGAGTTTTCTTTACGGCAGTCTTGACCTCCATGAGG
>DASTUU010000503.1:0-1155 GCA_035759485.1 Nitrososphaeraceae archaeon | reverse complement strand
AAGCTGTAATTATTTGACTTCGACCTCAGCTGCCATATTACTCAGCGCTTGTTCTGTTGTTCTCATAATACCATCTTGTACAAAACCCCTGCCAAGGAGGGGAATGCCAGACAAATCTACGTTCCAAACCACGTCAATTCTTGTTGCATTGACATTTGATGAAGGGCTCAATGTAAGTAATCTGGTACCTGTCAAAGGTCCTTCAGTGATATTAGTTTCCACTACAAATTGTTCTGGATTTACAGTTACAAATTGATGAGTTATGGTGTCTCCCTGAGGGCCTACCACTATCGTTACTTCCCTTTCGGTTGTGTTAGCTGTCATATTGATAGCTGTCGTGTTGATATTTCTTATGGTTTTGACAGTGGACCAATATTTTGTCTCATTATCAATGTCAGAAACAACCTTCCAAACTTTATCTATAGGTGCCGATACCTCACGGGTGGCTCTAATCTCTTCTAAGGAAGAAGCTGATGCCTGGGGGATTTGCCACACTGAAGTCACAACAACAGAAGCAATCGCTACTGCTACTGCTGTCGTAGCAGTTAGTGTTTTTCTAGTCGTTGTGTATTTTTTCATTTTTGAAATTCTTTTCATTGTAGAGTACTAAGGCTGATTTTTTTATAACCCTTGTTTACCTAAGAGACGTAACTAAGTTACCCAACGTCTCGAATCTCTTTCAAAGTTATTGCAATTCTAACTGCTAACATGTCCGCCAAATTGATTCGGTACTATATTGTCTTATTATGCTTTTTATTTCTCCATTTTGGTGGTTGAGTTGAAGTCTTGTCCAAATCTCAAGTCTGTCAAACTCTTCTTGATCTTCACTGTCGAGCTCCAATCTATTTACTGCACGGTGGCCTCGCCTTTGCCATAGTCTGTCCTCCTTTTAGGTGTGTGTGTGCACTGTATAACGATATCATAGATTCGAATCTCTTTCATTTCCGCTTATTCATGCAGACTGTTTTATTGTGAAGTTTTTTCTCAGAATCTTTCTGAACTTATAAATTTCTATTTTCTGAAATAAACGAAGAATATATACAATATTGTAATAATCTCAAATCTGCCAACAATCATGTTAGTGGCAAGCATCAATTTTGAAAACAAATCTAAATTCACAGAAGTTACACCAGCAGTAAGCCCCGTAGTAGAGAT
>DASTUU010000502.1:0-4591 GCA_035759485.1 Nitrososphaeraceae archaeon | reverse complement strand
AGAAATTATTCAACTATAGTTCCGTTTATTTCTAATAATGAAATCCTTATCATAAAGAGTTACAGACATTTGGTTGATTCAATTCAAGTAGAAGCACCGTCAGGATACATAGAAGATGGTGAAACTCCTTGCCAAGCAGCTGAACGTGAACTTGAAGAGGAAACAGGCTACACCGCTAAAAAACTTGTAGCCCTGGGTTACTATACTCTAGACTATACAATGTTTGAACAGAAAGGCAATCTGTTTGTTGCATACGATTTATCCAGTGATGGAAAGAAGCAATCATTGGGTAAAATGGAAAAGATAGAAACTGATATCATCACCATTAATCAAATAAAGCAATTATTATTAGAAGGACAGATATTAAATGCAGCATCCATTGTTGCCTTTTATAAAGCACTAGATTTTCATGAGCGATACATCACATAGATAATTTATCCGCGTACGTGTCTAATAGGCTCCAAATCGATTTAGTTAGATTTTGAGTTCGGATAGTCCTAACTCGCCTTCGATTCTCCTAAGTCTGGTATTTGCTTCTCTTAATTTTCCAATACGGAACGTCTATGTATAAAAGATATCCCAAATAAGCGAGGTCCTGTGTTTGTAGTAGTACTTGAAACGTTCACATTCTAGTAGTAATGCTGTAGTACGTGAATTGTCTATACACTCCTTGTATAGTTGCTTGAGTCTCATTAGGTGAATACTGTAATTTGTATAAGGGCTTGTAGTAGCAGCAGGAAGATTCTCAACAGTCCATCCAGCAGTTTATAGTACGTAGTCTGACCTTATTTAAGCCTCTAAGAAAAATGACGTATATTGCAATAACATACAATGTTAAGGTGGTTGAGCTGCTACTGAAAAGATCAAGTTTGTTACGTTACCATTTATGTCGGCTATATCAGAACGTAATTCTGATAAAAGACGTAATGTTTCAGTTGAATTATTATCTTGTACTGCTTGAATTGCTTCATCGATGGTGAGATTTGCAGTAGTGATCAGTGATGAGATCGCTTCACTTTCTTGTGATTCAGTGAATGGAGGTTGAGGACTTGTGGCAAAAACTGATGGAAAGACAACCTGATACACTATCAAGCCAGCTGTTGCAAAGAATAATCCACTTACTAATATCAATCGTTTAAATTCTAGGAGCTAAATAATAATATAAAAAGGTATTCTCTAGGAGATGTAGACGACAGTGGAGCATCAACAGTAAAAACAAGGTTAAGGGAATACCAGCAGCTGGCTTATCAACTGGATCTGCTATGAAAACAACTCCTGTTGAAAGAAATAATGATTCCACAGAAGACCTTGGGTAACTATAAGTGTTGCTTGACGAACATACTCTTTTGGCCTTATTAGCTATCATGTAACATATGGATGTTCACAATATTATTTTGCTCTGGAGTATCTACAACTTTAAGAGAGTGCTATCTTTGCATGTTCTCCAAGAGAACTCTCACTTGTTCAAGTACTAGAGTAGCAGTTAGTGTAGCCTATCAATGGAATTCCCAGGCTAAAAGAGTTACTCGCTAGTTATTTTCTCCAGGACTCATCCTCTACTTTTTTTATATATCCATGTCCAAAGAATTCAACCCATGTGAAATCTAACGACGATCGAATTCCTAGTGACATCAACCTTCGGAAGAACACCAATTGTAACCCTCAATCCTTCTGTTACCCATTCAGCTAAAAATTCTGACCTTATGTCCAATATCATGACTTAAGCGTATGCACTCCTTGTGGTATCGGTAGAGGACTAGGAAACTGAATCAAAAACTAGAACCATTGATAGCGAAAAGAAAATGCCTAGGAAAACCAATTCCATCGTATTATAATATATATTTATGTCGAATCAAAATAGGCTTTGGACAAGTACGATTAAAAGTTGTTGCAGTTTTCGTCGGGGGTGACCTTTCTTCCCATATTGAGACGACCAACAGGGAGGGGCGCAGAAATTGCCCTCATATAATGGGCTACATACACTAGTGTATTGCATCCCACCGAACCCGGACCACCGACTCTCTAACTACCAACTAATAAGTGGGACCAAAAATTATGTCAAATATGGTTCACAAACCACTGGCCCCACCATGTACATGGGTTCAAATACTTGGGGTTGATACCATGAACAGAAATGACAAAACCAAGCAGAAACTCCTACATATAATATAAGCAGCAGAATTAACAAATCCGAGGAAGGTTTTATCAAGTTAAAAGTAGCTATAAGAATTACTGTGACCATGGATATAAAAAAAGGGGAAAATCAGAAAAGGGGAGGGTGGTAAGCACTACCAATATGTCTAACAAAGATAAAAATACGCCACAAAGGGCATTAGTTTTCCAAGGTGGAGGTTCACTTGGTGCTTATGAGGCGGGGGTATTTGAGGTGCTATATTACTGGATCAAAAAAGATATTGATGATGATGAGAATGTGTTCGATATAGTAGCTGGCACATCTATAGGTGCAATAAATGCTGCAATATTAGTAAGTCATGTTAAAAAGAATGGCAAATGGGAGGGCTCCCCTAAAAAATTAATAGATTTTTGGGAATACCTTTCCTCCTCACTAACTTCCAACTTTAAGGATGAATGGGTTCAAGCACTGACAGCTGGATGGAGGACATGGTATATGATGTTTCCTTATCTTAACTTAGGTTCACCAGAAGCTTTCAGAAGATACTATTCATCTAAAATTTCTCTTTCATCCCCATATGGCGAACCTAGTGTGTTTGTACCTTTAATCCCACTATCTGATACTAAATTTTTAGATTATTTGAATACATCTGCTTGGTGGTTTAGATATAGTAATGAACCACTAAGAAGCAGTATAGCAGAGTTTGTAGAAGAATTTCCTGTAGCAACTTCTTATGATAAAAATAGTGGTAAAATGAGACAACCAAGACTTCTTCTAGTCAGTGTAGATGTACAGGAAGGCGAGACAGTGACATTTGACAGCTATGAATACAATAGTACAAAGTGTACGATCTGTGAAAAAAAATGTAACGATACTGACACGCTACTAAAACATGTATACAATGATCATTTAAGAGAGCAAAAGTACAACAAGGGAACTGAGATACGATGGTCAGTATATGGTGGTAAAGAAAATAAATACGCCATATTGTATGACGGTATAGAATTAGATCATATAATGGCTAGTTCATCAGTACCACTACATTATGGGTATACAGAGATAGAAGCTATAAACTCAAAAGGTGAAAAAGAAACACGTTATTTCTGGGATGGTGGTCTTTTAAGCAATACACCATTAAGAGAACTTATAAGTGAGCATATTTTATTCTGGAAAAATAGATTAAAAATAGATCCAAAAGAACTTTCAGCAGATAAATGGAGTGAGAATCAGAGCAAATGGAAGATACCAGATCTGGAAGCATATGTAGTTAGTGTATGGCCTTCTAAGGAGGACAAGCACAGTATTCCTTTAAATGACTATGATTTGACTAAAGACAGAAAGAATGACATAACACATCATGATAAGACAGAATACGATGAAAAGGCAGCTACGATTGTAACTGATTATATAAACTTCATCGAGAAAATGGGAAATCTAGTAATCAAAAAAATAAAGGGTTCAAAAGATAGCAGTCAGTTAATGGAAGAATTTAACGATATTCTAAACACGCCAGCAAAAAGCACACAACGCACAGGAGCTAAAAGAACATATAAGGATCTTGCTGTAGGTAGATTTGCTCTAAACCAAGTAGTAAGAATAGAACGTACAGATGATCCTCATACTATTTCAAATAAGTGGTTTGACTTTTCTTATAGCACAATATCTCAATTAATTCAACAAGGCATAGATGACGCATTGAAGACACTTGTTGATGACGTAAAAAAATCTAAAGATAACCAGGCTGCTGATAATCAACTGAATAAATTTATTAACGAAGTTAAGAAAGAAGAGCAGAATGGAGAATTGCCTGCAAATCGAGCTATACAACTTAGGAAATTAGCTGAGACCTTTAAAGCGGTTTAGATCATACTTAGTTGAAATAATGTAGCTGAACCCACTTACCAGCAAGGTTCAAATCCCACAGAACAGCTATTCGACCTACAAAGAAAAGGGGGGTCCTACTAGATGCTAAGAAGAGTATGGTTATACGAAAGCATATTCATTTGGCTGCCAGCCTCCATCCACCAGTGAGACTATCAACTCCACTACTGTTGTAGGTATTAAAGCTTGGAGTATAGATTTCCAGCATACTTCAATGTAATGGTGAAATATTTGCATTCTTGTTAGATGAGTCTGCATCAGGAGGAGGAATACGAAGCAGAACCATTAGAAATGCTGTTGTAGCTGATCCATTGAGTCTCTTTGTCATATGGATAACACATAAGATTTCATAGTCCACCAATTGAGTGTAGAAGTCGGAACTGTTCATCACCTGCGTCTATTATAGGCAACAGGGTTACCATGAGTTCATCCAATCCTGAAGTGAGAAGCTCTGAAAACCGTGCAGTCACCATGTCTTCATCTCCCGATATAACCAAACTGTCTACTAGACCATCAGGCGCAGCGCCACCAACTGTCATAGGAAAGCCTGCACTAGTGAACATTTTGACATAGAAG
>DASTUU010000501.1:0-1739 GCA_035759485.1 Nitrososphaeraceae archaeon | reverse complement strand
GTAAGGTCCTCCGGTCTTTCAAATATGCCGCCAACTCTGGCCCAATACCTCTCAGAACTACGTGCTTCACTCTTTCTTATTTCAGGTAAAGATTTTTTGCCTATCACAAATAGTCGGTAAAGTTGCCTGTGAGTCTTTTTTTCTTTTTCATCATTCTTTTTGGTTGTCTTTTCAGGCGCAGTTACCATGAAAAAGCGTCTAACATCATCGATACTATTAACCTCTTGTGAACCTACTTTAGGTCTGTAAAAGAAGTAAATGTCACCATACTCTAAGATTTCTGGTTCATATCGTGTTTCCTGTTGCCTATTAGCCATGCTATCTCGGTGGATGATTTTCTTTATAACAGTTGGACATCAATAGGGGAGAGAGGGTAGCTACTGATGAGCCAAAATGAAGAGAAATTGTGAGAAAAGAAATTGTTAGGCTCAAGTGGTTATATTTTTGCGTAGCATTGAACAGCAGATAGACTCAAGACATTCTATTCTCTTAGAATCTTGGTTTATCAACCACAGGTCAGATGGCTTGCTCGATGATATGAAACAGAACGCCTATCATTGATCTTTTGGCTTTTCATTTATTTATAAGGGGTCTGGGGCTCATAATACTACTACACTTATTATAAGGGGGGACTTCTTGTAGTTATTGCTGCCACACGGAAATGACTTTCAAGCAATTAAGCCCTTTTAATGTTAATGTCTTCATCTTCATCTTCGTCAAATGAGCCTATTAAATGTGAGCAGTGTGGTATTACATTTACAACACTACAGGATAAAGAAGAACATATGAAACTAGAACACAAGGAAGGAAAAAGACCCACTGGTGTGAGCTAGTTAGGCTAGTGCAAATATAAGTAGCTGAGTATCTGCGAAACTTACCATAAAAATATCTGAAAAACCCAGTAATCTTAATCTTAATCTCTTGAAGTAATAAATACAATATAGACTAACTATTGCTATGTCATTGGACGAACCATTTAAGTGTAATATATGTAAGGGTCTGGAGTTTGGCTCACGAGAAGAACTAGATAAACATAATAGAGAGAAGCATCCTACTGCCACTCTATAAAAATAGTCTGATATCCCTTATTGAATTAATCCTCTTATTGATCCTCTTCAATCACAGTTAATGTCAATGTTGACTGAATTTTTCTAATTTTTTAATATCGAATCCTATATTTTTGTCAAGCTTTCTGTACTTTCTGCATTTATCTTTGCAATTATATCATAAGCACCATCTAATCTAGTAGCGTCAACTCCAGTTAATTTGTTGAGATCATTTACAGTTTGATCCTTGTAACCAAGTTCACAGGTGATCAAAACGTAGGCTGATGGCACAAACTACATATGTCAACAATGTATTATTTTGTTCTTGTGCCTTAACTAGAACTTCAAAACAATTTTGACTGAATTCGGTCTCTCTGACCTCCGTAGTAGTCATCAAGCATAAACGTCACTTTACATATTCCTTATCTTCTATAGCTTTTTTAGATATTCTCACTAGCTGCTATTAGTAACTAGCTTTATAGAACTTTAAGCCCATCATAGTAGAATGTGTCAGAAATCCAGGACAGCTCTTGATATGGTGTGAGACTACTCACCTAGTCCTACCTATCCCTTAATAGGTTTATTACCTATTTTGTCCAAAAGCTGGACAGCAGGTGTCATTAGGTGATGAGGGAATAAATCCATCCTTTCATACAAGCACTAATGGAGAACAATCTAAAGACACAAACTTGG
>DASTUU010000500.1:0-8261 GCA_035759485.1 Nitrososphaeraceae archaeon | reverse complement strand
CCTACTCCAGAATCGAAGATAGCGACTGGGTTATACAGCAATCATTACTATCATATTGCTCCAACTACAAAAATACTTCTAAAAATATAAGCTAATCATTATATTCTAATAATATATTACTATCTGTAACGACAAACAGTTTAGTTTGGCAGCCTGATACTAGACAGATTTATAGGACGCACCATTTTAAGAATTGATAATCTGAAATTAGAAAATATTTATGTTATAGTACATGGACAGAAGGATCTTTTCAAAGGGGTGAAATCTAAGCTTATTTTAAGAGGATTTAAAGAAGAAAACATATTAATGGCAAAACTCGACGAAGCCGGCAGTACTGGAGACTATGTTGCAATGGTTTGGCCTCCGGGTAAACCTAGCGAAATCATCGTTAGCCAAATTGTTGAAAATAAACAAACCCAAAATAAGTCATCAGCACCAGGGGCATGGGAAGCTTTACAACAAAATGAACTTTACAGAATCCCGTTAAAGTGACTCAGCAATAGTATAATTAACGGTTAATTGGCTTCTAACTTTGGTCCAAGTTGGCTATCTATAAAGTTGTCTACAAAGGATTCAGAATCTCAAAATATACTTACTTTTCAATATATAAAACCTATGCGTATGCTTTTTATTATTAATAATCTTCATCCATTCCAGCATCTATTTGTTGTCGTATACCTCCCAAAAAAGTATGAATGCAGCTGTTTTTTTGGGACGTAACAAAATTTCCACTAGAAGAGTAATGTTGTCTGATCAGAAGGCAAACGAAAGTACTACGCTCCTGCGTGTCAAGGCTTGTGCAGTATGTGGATATGACGTCAGAGTTTTTAGAAATGGCCATGAGAAGGTTACACCACCGATTGTTCTAGGGCATGAAATATGTGCTGAAACTAATGACAATTTGAAACTTGCTGATGGAAAAATAATATCCGCTGGTACAAGAGTAACTATTTCCCCCCTTATTCCTTGCCTTCATTGTGCATATTGTTCTAATAGCCAGTTCAACCTTTGTAGGGAACTCAGAGAAATTGGATCCAGCGTCAATGGCGGTTTTGCAGAATTTATACAGGTCCCTAACAGAATCTTGCAAGTTGGAGGGATTATACCAGTTCCTGACAGCATAAAAGACGAAGAAGTGTCGCTTCTAGAACCTTTGTCATGTTGTATCAATGGTCTTTCTCGCTTGAATTTGCATAGCTTAGATAAAGACCAATCTATCTGTATAATAGGGGACGGCCCCATAGGACTAATCCATTTGAAGCTATTTAACCTAATGAAGGCTAAATGTATTGTCATAGGGAAAATTAAGGCACGTATGAAAGTGGCCAAGTCCTTGGGTGCTGCAGCTGTGATCTTTGCCTATGACGACTTGGAATCAACAGCAAACGACATATTAGACCTTACAAAAGGGTTAGGTGCTAATTTGGTCATAGTAGCAGCAAGTGATCCTACCGCTTTAGCATTGGCCACAAAAATAACCAGTAAGAACGCGCAAATTAGTCTGTTTGCCGGTATGCCAAAAGGCACCACTTTCACTTTAGACGCAAACAAGCTTCATTATAATCAACTTTCAATAATCGGTAATTTCAGTGCTACGCCAAATTCCATATATCAGGCAATCAGACTGGTATCTGAGAATCAGATAGACCTTTCAGAAATCATAAGTCATTGCTATTCCTTGTCTGATATCGAGAAAGCGCTTGTAGCCACGGAAAGTTATCATGGTCTTCGACACGTGATCAACAAGTTCTGAGTATTTGGATAATGTACGCTAGGGTCACGATATATCGTGTATTTCGATAACCTTTTACAGAACCTAATAGAATATAAAGTCAGCAGGCTATGGATGTATGCTTTATATGTTACGCGAAAACCTCGGCCAAACCCTGTTCAGTCTGTGGACGCCCTGTATGTGGCTCATGCATAAAAAACTTCCCATTCTCCCCTAGCGCTTGCCTAGAATGTGCTAGTTCTATAAGGACTGGTCTTGCAGGTATGAGAAAAGACGAGGAAATATTCTAGGGAGTAGTAGTGCATAATGCTCTAACTAGGAGGAACGTGGTTTACTTTTTTTGAACTATGGTTAAACTGCTATAATACTATGATGCTAATTTAAAAGGAAAATAAAATCACGTTGCTTTTCTATAACCATGGGTAAAAGCAGCATCATAAACTTTAGAAAATTCATATTTGTTCGGAGCTAATACATCTCCTACGATAACTAGCGCAGTTTTAATTATCCGAGCCTGCCTTACCTTCTTTGTGATACTGTCCAAAGTTCCTCTGATGATGGTCTGATCCTCCCAACCTGCTTTATAAACTACCGCAGTAGGCGTATTTCTAGTATAAGCACCTCCCTTAAGTAGTTCTTTTATTATATTTTCAATCAAATGGACACTAAGATAAAAGACCAGAGTGCCACGATGTTTTGAAAGCTCAGAAATGCTTTCCCGATCAGGCACTGGTGTTCTGAATTCTGCTCTGGTTACAATTAGGGTTTGTGTAATTCCGGGTAGGGTGAGCTCCAGATTCATCTCAGCAGCCGCTGCAAGTAAGGAGGTAACGCCTGGTATTACCTTGCATTGTAGACCTTCTTCCTCTAACTTGTCAATTTGCTCTCTGATAGTACTAAAGATCCCGGGGTCTCCGTCATGCAACCTTATTGAGAGCATGCCACGCTTTGTTGACTCTGACAAGATTCTGCTTATCTCCTCTCTGCTAATGAGTGATGCATCGTATAGCTGAGCGTCTGGTCTGGCGTATTCTAAAATCCTCGGATTGATTAAAGATCCAGAATACACAATAACGTCAGCCTTTTCCATTATACCCCTGGCTTTGAGTGTGATAAGATCCGGGTCACCAGGACCACAACCCACAAAATAGACTATCCTTTTATCTTCCATTTTTTCTTTTTGCCACCATGAGAGAGAAGTATTTTTCGGTTGTTTCTTTATTTTGACGAAGCTCCTTCAGATTATTTCGCTTCATTACCTCTTTCCCTACCGAAACATCTTGAGCTATAGTTATTACCGACTCATCCGAAAAACCGGCGTCCCCCAGCATATTGATGACGTCAACGAAATACCTACCGTCCTTTAGGAAAACGAGTGTATCGCAAGAATTAGCCGTCCGTTTTACCTTATCAAGGTCATAGCAAGCAGGAATGATGCCAACGGTTTCATCTCCTTCTGCAAGGCTAATCTTGGCCTGAGCAGCAAATGCAAATACCGAGGGTATTCCAGGAATAATAATAAGGTGAATTTCAGGATATCTTGAGGTGATTTCTCTTTGTATATATATCCATGTACTGTATAACGAGGGGTCGCCGACTGTTACATAAACTACCTTCTTACCCATTTTTGCAGCCGCTACTATTTGATCAGCGTTCTTTCTCCAGTATTGTCTCATATATTCTCTATCCTTAACCATCGGAAAGATTAAGCTCACGATTTCGACAGCCACATTCAAGTATTTCTGCACGATAGATAAGGCTATACTGGGCTTGCCTTCACGAGCCGTGGGAGCAAATATTATATCAGCATTTTTCAACAGAGTTGCGGCTCTAACAGTTACAAGATCAGGATCACCCGGACCACATCCGATGCAAACAACTTCCATTTTTATGACTCAATGTAACAACTATTTAAATCAGAGGATAAACCATAGGTCCTGGATTATGTCATTTAGGGTTTGGTCGCAGATATTATGGTGACAGTATTCCTTGCAAGCATCATTGTACCAGTACTTACTTGCTGGCCCTTCGCAAGAGTTGCCTGTGTGATATCAATGCCACTCAATCTGGCATGCCTAAGTGCATCAAGTGCCTTATACATTGTTTCAATCAGAATTGTATCAATCACTATTCTTCCACCGTTGACTAGCCTGTCTATAGCCAAAGTTAGAATTTGATATATATTTCCCCATGAACCTCCGATCATAATTGCATTAACTTTGGGGAGAGTTGGCAACACATCTTCTGCTCTAGCAAGCATCGTCAGCGCCTTTACCCCGAACTTGCTAAGGTTTTTCTTGGTCAGATTTATAGCTTTTTCGTTGAAATCAATAGCGTAAACGTTATTATCATTTGTCTGAAGACAGATCTCTACTGTAATACTTCCGCTTCCACATCCTATATCGATGGCAGCAAAGCCTTCTTTTAATCTAAGTTTACTGATTGCAATAGCACGTATTTCTTCTTTAGTTATGGGGACTTCCTTATCAGTTTCAAACAGTTCGTCCGGAATACCTGGTGTTCTGTAATTCCAAAACAATAGATGGTAGTAGTGGGATCTTATATTTAACTAGCAATATTCTGGTGCAGTATAGTATAAGTAATAATCATAAACATTAGTAACAAAAATATAAATGGAAAAATACCGCTAGTTGCCACTTTCCTCCTCTCTTTTTTGGGAATGTTGCCAGATACCTTCTTTGCAGCGGCGTACGAAATTATATAAAAAACTATTGAGATAACGAAGGCGATTCCTATAGCGGTAGGCTGATCTACGCCTGGACCTACTGCCAGGCCAACGGCCACTCCTGCGACTAAACCCAAAATTGCTCTGATGTAAAAAACTCTATCTAGCGGTTCCAAGTAAATAGGTTCTTGAAACACCCTGTTTAATTCCTTGCGGTAGTTTCATATCTAATTGTTTTGGTTAATATTAGTGACTACTTTTTCATGTATTGTGGATCTGTCAGGTATAGAGTTGAGTTTTATTATAAATGAAATTAAGGCGAAGATTATTCAAGGATATTATGTGAGCAATATCACCCCCATAACTAGGACCTCCTTTCTCTTTAAATTGCATCATACAACTGAACCTGACATCATGCTTATGATTTCATCCAAGGGAATTTGGGTTACGAGACTAAAGTTTAGGCCGCTTGAGCAAAACGACTTTGGAGAAACAATCAAATCTCACTTAGAAAGATCGAAAGTAGAAGCAATCCATCAGCCAGATAGTGAGCGCATAACAATCTTTAATTTTAGGCATCCAACAAATGGCGTAAAAATTTTAGTTGTTGAATTATTTGCAGATGGCAATGTGGTATTATGCGACGAAAAAATGAATATTCTGGCTATTTCCAAGGCCATGGAAGTAAAACACAGAACATTAAGAGCTGGAACCCTTTACAAGTTTCCTCCAAGCCGTGGAATTGATGTAGTTGATGCATCGCTAGATGACTTTGTCAATATGAGTAATAACACTGAATTATTTAGTCTTCCAGTTGTCAAGTGGGTAGGTAGAATCACTTCTCTTCCAAGGAAGTTCGTAGAGGAAATAGTGTACAGATCTAACATTCAGTCAAAAACGGTGGGAAATATAACGACTGATGAAATTAAGAGGATTTATGTAAATACAAAATTCCTAATCGAAGAAATAACTACAGGTAGCAAGCATTATCCTATAGTAATAGAAGACGAAGATGGAAACCCTGTAGAAGCATTGCCTATAACAACATATGCTACAGCCAATGTTCGTACGAGAAAGGTTTCAGAGTATATGCAAGGAGTTGACGAAGTACTAAGTTATCAGTTAATAAATCTAGGACAGAAGTTAAAAACCACTCATATAGAGAACAGAATGGCTAATTTATTGCATGATATTGCAGAACAAGATAGGGCCAAGGAACAAGTAATCGATAAAGCTCATGTCATTAGAAAGGTTGCAATGGAGCTGATGTCAATGCCCTATATAGGCTCTGACATCTTAGCATGCGATACTTTCAATAAGTTGATTGAGGAGAAGTCGGTAAATGTTTTCAATTCTAAGGGTACTACATATTTGGAAGTAGCAGGCGAAAATGTCGAACTGCAAGAAAATCCAGCCAGAATGGCTTCCGCGCTGTTCAAACGGGCAAAAGATATGGAGAGGGGATTATCAACAATTGAGGAGGCTAAAGTTAGGCTGATGGCTCGTATAAATAAGCTTAAAAGCCAAGCACTTTCGATTGAAGCTCAAAGTGACGTCATTCACAGCGTAAGAAATAAAGAATGGTATGAGCGTTATCGATGGTTCATCACAAGTGACGGTTTGTTGGCAATAGGAGGTAGGGATGCCTCATCGAACTCAGTTATTATCCGTAAGCATCTTGTAGAACAAGATCTCGTATTTCACGCCGAAATCCATGGTTCCCCTTTCTTTGTCCTCAAAAACGCCAGTTTATTGAATAACATCAATAAGAGCTTGCTAGAGGTTGCCCAGGCAACGATATCCTTCAGCAGGGCTTGGAGAGATGGGTTATTTGGAGGCGATGCGTATTGGGTACTCCCGGATCAAATAAAAAAAGGTGGGCCCACCGGGCAATTTGTTCCTAAGGGGTCATTTGTTATTGAGGGTAAACGAAATTACATAAAGGGAATTGAAATTCAACTAGCCATCGGCATTATAGAACAGAAGGGGAACTATTTTCTTTGTTGTGGGCCTATCCAACCAATTAAGAACAGGGCATTGATATGTGCAAGTTTATTGCCAGGAGGCCTAGATCCAATGAGCACTGCTAAGAAAGTTAAGAATGAGTTTACGTCTATCTTGGCAGCGGACACCGACCAGAAGATGTCACTTTTGCAATTTGTCAAGAACATGAGTCTTGACGATTTTGTTAGGATTCTGCCTACCGGACAAAGCAAGATAACCAATTTTGGCCGAGATAGGGCCGATAAAATGCTTATTTCACCAGATATATAGGTAGTTGAAGTATTTTCTAACCAGTAACAATGGTCTATTTCGACAGAACCACGTTAACCATGTTCGCCTGCAACGTCTAGCCCACCATGTTTGTTCACAATCCTGCCATCCTTTTCAAGGACTTTGCTTCTCTCCATGAATAAACCATAAGTTCTGTTAGCACGTCTTTCATTCATATTATCGTTATGGTAGCGTTTCCAAAGCAGTATAGCAGCTGTTCTTCCTGCCGGTGTATATTGTAGAATAATGAGTACTCCCTTGGGTCTCAGAGGTTTTGCCGCTTTATCTAGCCATTGGATACAACGATATCCACCATTAACATTATTTTTAGAAAAGTGAAACATATGTAAAAGTTTTGTTTTTTAGCTCTCATAATATAGCTAGTTATAGTTATAGAACCCCGTGCTATTCATAATCATAAATGAATAAGATTATTATTCCCGCTATAACTTCTGTTATACCTGTTGCAATGCTTTGTATAGGGGATAGATATTGTAATGGTTCCTCTTATAGTATTGAAGCGCTTTGATCATATTCTTCTGATAATGAAACAGTGATAGAAGAAGCAATGGATAGTCCATGGTGTCAACACTTCCCACTTTATCTTCTGCACTTCTTGGTTTAACTAGATTAGGAGTACGTGGTTTGTTGAAAAAACAAAATGCTTGGTACTCTCAAATTTTTTTGTTATAGTAGTGATAATAGAGGAATTAAGAAGAGCATACCTGGGACTTTTGGTATGCTTTTGTCTCCCAAGAGCCTAACCACAAATTTCTATCCGCTGCTCGCCTATGTTTTGGCTCTACGTGTTAGAACCATTTTTCTTCTGTAATCTGCTCCTCTAATTTTTTTATATTGAGGTTAGATGCTTTGTTACGTTCTTTCTCGAATAGTTCTTGTATGCTTTTGGTAGACTGTTATTACCGTAAAATACCGAACTTAGTACGTTTAAGCTTCACGACAAAAGATCAATATAGACTCTCCTTTTCTATAAATATATTTTCCGTGCCGTCAAGCTCTCCTATTCTTACATATGCTCCAGTTCTCCTGCCCCTGGAGTTATTCCTTAACTAGGTGAATCTTTTGTATCCCCGATATGTATATAATTGTCGACTTTCTAATAAGATTTTTTCCTAATTCATATATTTATTGTTTCAAGGCGATATCTTTAAGGCTTTATCTAGATGGTAAAAATTCCCTTTCAAAGTTTTGCGTATTTATTTTATGCTATGCTATATAATCGCCTTATGATGCTTATTTAAGCTCAGGAACTGAAATGATAAGACCTTTTTGAGCAAAGTAATTAAAGGCATCATGCAGATCTAGCCTTGTGGTAAACAGACCTACCAAGAAGCATCGTGACGCTAATATGCCTACTCGGGTTCTAGTCAGAGATATAATGAACAGCCCAGTGATTTCTGCCCCCCTACAGAGTACTGTTGAAGATGTGGCATCCAGAATGAAGGAGCACAAGATTGGAAGCATCATAATTATGGAAAATGAAAAACCTCTTGGTATCGTTACCGACTGGGATATCGTTTCAAACGCGGTAACAAAGGACGTCAAACC
>DASTUU010000499.1:0-2182 GCA_035759485.1 Nitrososphaeraceae archaeon | reverse complement strand
GTAGTAGCGTTCTGTGCTGCTGCTTCTTGTTGCAATAGTGGTGGTAATAGTATTTGCGTTGCTGTCATTGTTGTTGCAAGAACGGTTGCTACTACCACTATAGCAATTAATACTCTATTTGATTTCATGGAAATGTATTGTGGAGAGGACTATTATAAAAGTCAAACCTGTAATGTCACTCAGGAGACACCCTTGGCAGCAGTCTCCTCTTCTAATCCTATCGCTTCTATTCTCACGTCTAACTTCCGGTCTAAAACTATCTACGTCACACCAGTAGGTCCTTTTCCTTCTTTGTGTTCTAGTTTCATATGTTCTTCTTTATCCTGCTGTGTAGTAAATGTAATCCCACACTGCTCACATACTAACTCCTTTGAACTTTCCTCATTTGACATTAACACTCAGAGGATCATGTAGCCTAAATATAGATCCATGTACATTGTATGATGCCATTTAGCTTTTGCTATCTAACTGTATCCAATATTCATATGATTTAATGTCATAGAATATGATAAGTAATAGAGGATAGACGTATGTAATAAGTCTGCCTCTAAGGAGAAAGACAAAAGCATACCGGGCTTTGTGTTGTACCTCATATGATTCCTCTATTACCACTAATGTATTCCTCCTACATTCCATTCATTCTTCTATCTCCAAAACATTAACTTCAAACATTTCCACCGGCTTCATGTTCATTGGCATTGGTAACGACGTATGCATATCGGACATTAATTCAGAAAGATACATCTTTGCACCTGCAGAATTTATAAATCCTTGAATGAAGAAATTGAACTTTGCCATAAGACTAGATAACCTAGAATTAACCACCTAGTGAATCTTTATCCAAAATGTTACATTTGTCCAAAAAACCTTTTTTATGAAACTATTAGTTTATATCTTCTTGGCAATGAATAACCAAAAAACTCTTGTAATCTTTGCGTTCGTAGCTGCGCTAGGACTAGTAGCAATAGAAACAGTTGATATACTTACTACGCCAGCAGAAGCCGAAGGATGTACACTCAGCTCACCAGGATTCAGCGCAAGCCTAGGACTATGCTTCCGTCCCTAACAAACAATTACTAGTTAACTACAGGAACCTACTACTTTATCTTTATTCGCAAGTGTTAACAGTTAAGAGGTTCCTTAAAAAAATCAACATTAGCAATAAATCCCTTCGGAGGGTAAGTAAATAACTTGATCAACTAAACAAGGAATTTCTATAGGACAAATTAACTTTCATTATTCTGTGGTTCTGGTAATTGTTGAACCTCTTGTAAATCTTCAATCAAGGAAATCATATGGGAGTGATTGCAGTATAATGAAAGTTTGTCCATTCGTAGTATTGACAGATATACTCCTTTAGTCTGTCAGTTTCGTCGCTACTTATTACGACCTTTCTATTATTAGGATTGAACTTGCTATTGGTAAGCTTGGACTTCCTTTTGTTATTATATTTTGTTATTATAATTTGTTATTATATTTCTTATTCATTTTATTTTATATCGTAAAGTTGTGTTGATAACCTGAGAGGATGTATATCGAATTAAAAGAAGAAAGCGAATTTACTTAAGATATCTAAATAATTAATCCTTGGAAGTATATTCTTAATTGTGTCAGCAGCAAAGTTTAATACAAAAATAAAAAAGGAGAAGAAAAGGAAAGTAGGGATTGTTGAAGCCTCCTTTTACTTGACTGCATAAGTTCCACAATATTGTGGGGCTAAAATCATCGAACCCATAAGACGCAGGCAAGCCCTGGACTCAACCTCATAATTCCGGTCTCTGCTTCATTCATCAAGGTTGAGTCTCCTGCGGTTTCTCTAGGCCGTTATTATTTTCACTCCCATATCTACTTCATCTACCTCATATTCATTAAGTGTCCATGCCGGTTTCTCATGTACTACATTGTTCCTGGAACCTCTTCTTGGTATTATGTAACTGCTCTATAATGTATATTCTAAATATCCTTGTCATTCTAGTTAATCCATGAATATTGATACGACCATGAACTATTTGATGGCAACAACCATAGTTTTTACAATATTCATAACAGGTCCTCTTACAACAGCAACTATGACAGTAAATCCAGTACAAGCAGAAAGTGGGAAGGGAGCAGATGTATTCAAAGTCATTATGACAATATTTGGTGTAGACAAATCCAAAGGAGACTTAATTGCAGTTGTGAC
>DASTUU010000498.1:0-3679 GCA_035759485.1 Nitrososphaeraceae archaeon | reverse complement strand
TTTGCTGAAATTGCATTATTTGTTAGTCTTGTAGCTGCAATTACATTGTCTGCAAAGCTGCTAACAACAGTTCCATATGTTTCAGCCAATCCTTTTGGAGATATAGACCAATAATTCCAGAATCTACTATTTGCATTTTCTACATACGGAGTCCATACTGATTGATATATACTAATTATCTCTTTTTGTGATTCTATGTAGTTATCTGCAATTTCTCTTGTAGTTTGAATGGTTTGCTCTTGTAGGTCACCTAGTTTTTGTGTATATTGGGGTATCTCTTTTGCTGCTTCTCTAGTTGCATCTCTGATGTTATCTCTGGTCTTGTCTAATACTCCTTCAATTACGTATTCTTGTCGTTCAATTGCTGACTCTAAATTTGTGCCATTTCTATTTGTCTCCTCATTCCTATGTTCTATTGTGGCTTCCAATTTATTGGCTATTTTCTGAGCTTCCTTTCTATTTCTAGCATCTTTCGCAAATTCGCCTATCATTTCGGCCTCTTTCTGTGCTTGTTCGAGAGATCTTTCTTCCTTTGCATCTTTTATAATTGTCATATATACATGCTGGAAGATATAATACTTAAACATTACCAATATACGGCAATATACGCCTTATAACACCATGACGTGTGGTTATGTGGTGAGAACTAGGAGGAATTTGAACACAGGTTTTTGTCGTAATGTTCTGCATTCATCATCTATCGTCTTTGAAATCTCGTTGCAATTCAACATCCAAAACATAGATGTTTTTCTTTGTACAATAACATTAACGTCGTCATTGTCGACTAAAGAGACAGGAACTAATTTATTATATATTCAAGTAATATTGATATGGATCAAGGAGAGCCTGGAGTAGACTATGAGGACGCCAATTTGAATCCCTTAACGTGCGATTTATGTAAAAAGACCTTTGATAGTTTAGATAAACTCGGAGAACATCAAAAACAACACCATGACATGTAGTTTGTTTATCATTTCAGCAGACGATATCAAGATAAGGTAAAACTGTCTTTCACTATTTATACACACATGTCAGAACATGGAAGAGAAAAACTATACCCAAAGAAGTAAATAAAGACACTAATGCTACAGATGAGAATCTAAACAGAGGAGACGTAGCAGCACAGGAACAAAAAAGAATACTCAGTCAGGCTAAAGAAGAATAACCTCCTCTTTTTTCAGCTTGGAAAAGATAAATCTGCTTTAACAAAAGCTTTATTGTTTTTCTATCAAGATGCATAAATTGTTAACCTGGAGTTTAAACATGACCTAGATCAGCACACCAAAGATAATACCTACGGCGCCTATCCCTACTGCGATTAGGCAGTTATTTCTAAAACCATTCCTCTCTTCCCTACTATTCCATTTCAAAATACAAAACCCTCTACTATTATGTTGATTCTATCTTTCATTAGTAAACTTATCACATCAAGATATATAGACTGCTGCAATCACCTGGTCTGTATTTTCCTATGGCTAACCCCTTACTCACGGCCTAAATATTCGTCTTTGTGTGTATCTTTGAACTACACAGTATTGACCTAACTTCGTACTTAAATCAGGCATTTTGATTTTGATGAGCTGGACTTTCATTGGAACAGGAATCAAAAGGTGTAGTGATGGCGGTTAGCTATTTTCTTTTTCTTATATGTTCCCAAGCTTTTTTCTTATTCTCTGAGCTACCCTCTAATAGCTCTTTTGTGGTTTCTTTTCCGCTTGGGACCTGCTCCCTAGATATTTGCGGTACAGATTCTAATCCTTGTTTCTTTGTTTCTTCAACATCTTCCATTATGGATTTAAATCCACTTTTTTCATAGTCTTCTTGGTCGTCAATCTCTCGTATTTTTTTATTTTTACCTTTATTTACCATTTATTATGTAGTCTCATACTTGTATGACATCAAATAAAAAGGACTTTTCTTCCTTTGTTACCGCCGCCTATTTGCAATCGGCTTTTTGCTACTAAAGTAAAAGCAATATTGGCTGAGGAGAAAAGGCATCTACAGCTATGCACCAGATTAGCGAAAGAGATTGCGGCTGCTTCTTCTGCATAGCATTACAAAGGACAAAGACCTAACTTCTAAAGACATACAGCAACACTGAACCGAATCTTATTCTATGTTGCCACTTATCATTATAAAGCTAGTTACTAATAACAGCTAGTGAGAATATCTAAAAAAGCTATAGAAGATGAGGAATATGTAAAAGTGACGTTTATGCTTGATGAATACTACAGAGATCAGAGAGACTGAAGCCCCTGAGATTGGAGAATCCGGTATCCAACAGGAAACAACAAATCAAGTTTTCTGATATAGGGATAACAACTATTATTATCCACTACATACTAGCAAATAGAAACATCAAACTGAGAATATTATAAGTCAAATGAATCTTAAGTTTCTGTCATTATCCTTAGATATCTCATAAACAACAGGTCCTTCAATGAACTTGTCCTTATCTTTATTCACGACAACCACAAAAAATCATCCTGTAGCAATAATAACCGTAATTGCGATTATTATAACTATGTCAGTTCAGAATAGTCTTCATGTTGGATATGCCCAGACAATGGCAGTGAAGGAAAAAAAGGATGTGTTTAAGGTCATTGTAACCCTTTTTGGGGTAGAGCCTACAACTGGGAACATTGTTACGTTCGTTACTATAGATAATATGTCAAACGTAAAGGCCTTTGATGCAGCAAAATATTATATTCCAATTGATACAACAGAGTCATCCAATCATACTATCAACGCTACATATGGCAGCAGCAATAGTATTGAAGGTACTGGTATAGTAGAACTCAACCTAGCTTTCCCCAATGCTACTTCAATAAAAAGTGGAGATGAATACAGAGCGTGTAGTATAGTACTGAAAGATTTGCGAATGGCATGCGAAACTGGTGTGAACACGCCCGCTCTAAGAGCTGAGAATGTAGATATGCACTTGGACACCGCCCAGTTCCTGAAAGTAGAAGACATGGAAGGAAAGATGATAACAGAAGATAATATCGGCGCCGTCGAAGAAGTCGTCGACGCAGAAGAAGAAGAGGATGTAGCATCAGACAAGGCGGATGAAGAGGAAGAAGGATAACATTCTTTGTAGTTATTTCCTATTTTTTTCTTTTTATCTGTCTTTTCTCATTTGAGCCAGACTGCTTTTGTCAGTGTCATAATGGAAAGCAGTAATAGTAATAGAGGAATCAAATGAGGAACAATCAATCAAAGCCCTCGGTATGCTTTTGTCTCTCGAGACTTATCACATACTTCTATCCTCTATTATTATTACATTTTACGTTTAGCCACAATAAAACACATAGTGAACTATGTTAACTTAACCTTTTTACTGTCTCAAATATTCGTCTAATGATTTAAAATACCAACAACCTGGTCAAAGATAGCAAAAAAAAGGATTCTCGTGGTTGATGATGAACAAGACATTACTTTTACTTTAAAAGAAACTCTGGAGGAAACTGGGTTATTTCAAATCGAAACGTTTACTGATCCAATATCGGCATTGTCTGAGTTCAAGGCCAGTGTGTATGATTTAGCAGTTCTAGACATTCGAATGCCAGAAATGAATGGCTTTCAGCTATGTAGAAAACTGAGAGACATGGATAACAGGCTAAAGATATGTTTTCTGACTGCTACTGAATTGCTTTACTATCAAGAAACAGATTCAGAT
>DASTUU010000497.1:0-1348 GCA_035759485.1 Nitrososphaeraceae archaeon | reverse complement strand
TGTCTACATCTCCTATTACACGCAGAATGACAATTTCTGCTCCAGAAAGATTTGATATGTAAATCGCATGATTAAGTGCTTTATTTGATATTTCTTTTCCATCATCAGGGACTAAGATTTTCCTAAAGGATGGAATGTTTGTCTTGGAGATAGAATAATCAACATCCATTGATTCTGTTGATTGAGTCAAATCCTGTCGTGGTCTTTCTACGTAAGACGGTGAAGAAACAGTATCATCATATGTACTCATCAAGTTGACTTTATACACTAAATTATTTATCGGTTTGATTACTCATTCGTAATATTAGGTACTTATGGAATTTTTTCCCTTTTTTCGTCGAAATGATCGGGTCGACTTTTGATTGTAACAATGGTTAAATTTCATGTCGCATTATGTAGGGAATGTCTTCTGATATTCAACAAAGAAATAAGGACAAAAAACGTACGATAAGCATAGCAACCACTCTTATAGCACTCCTGACATTTGCAAGTTTAACGATCTCTCTTGATTCTACTGCTTTTGCTCAAGGCAATCAGACAACAACAACTGGGGCATCATCATCGTCACCGAACCAGACTGGTGCACAAGTCACAGGCCCGCCAGAAACCACTGTTTTAAATAAAACAACTGTACCAGCACAACAGACAAACGTAACAGTCAATCAAACTACTGAACCGGTTAGCCCACAAGCACTTCAGCCTTTAGAGAATCTTACACAGTCACAGACTACTGTTAATCTATCAGGGTTTGAAAATAAAACAATGGTAACTCCTACAGGGAATGCAACAACTACAACAGTGAATAAGACAACTGTACCATTTAATCAAACAATGGTAACTGCAGGAGAAGCAAATCAAACAACAGGACAAGGTCAACAAGGACAACAGCAACAAAATCAAACCCAGCAGCAACAAAATCAGACAGGGGGCAACCAGACCGGAGGAGCACAGAATCAGACACAAAAGGGACCACTGGAACAATTAGGTGAAAGTCTAGGCAAGATGTTTGGACAACAGAAATAAGAGCCTATTAACTTTTTTATCTTTGTTTAATCTATCATCTCTCTTCTCGTCAATAAAAAAAGATAAAGTTAGTTATTCTAATGCATACTCTACTTTCTTTAGCGCCCACTTTCTGAGTGAACCTATCTATTGCCCAAACGGATCTTGAAGTTCAAATCCTGCTATTGAATCTGCTGCATTAGGGTCTGGGTCTTCCGCTGGCTCTTCCGTTACTTCAAAGTTGTTATATGTATATGGGTTTACCATATATTGGCTAAAACCTAATGTGCCATCTCTGAACTGTCCTAAACTTAGTTTATATCCTGACCCTCCAGTATCTACAAGC
>DASTUU010000496.1:0-1650 GCA_035759485.1 Nitrososphaeraceae archaeon | reverse complement strand
GACAATCAAGGAAATACCTATGTATCGGATACTGGTGCCAACACCATCTACAAGCTAGATGCTAATCTTGGCAATGGTACATCATCTTCTTTACAGGCTTGGTTACAAAGCCCACAATTAAATGGTCCTAATGGGTTGCATATAGACAATAGCAAAAGTAAATTAATTGTTGTCTCTTTGGGACCTTTAAGTAAACCTGGAGGAGGCATGGAGGTCGTCGATATGCAAAATAAGACAATAAGCAGCTTAGGAAAACCGGGAACCACATCTCCTTTTGGTGCTCTTGACGGAATAGAATCTGACTCTACAGAAACACATTACTATGTTACTGACAATCCTGCAGGAAAGGTATATGGAGTTAATGCGAATGGAACAGGTTATGTAACGTTGATAGACTTACATACAAAAGGCGCCGCTGACTTAGGATCTATACCAGACAAGAATACGATTATAATTCCTCTTATGCAAGATAACAAACTTGTAACTTACAAGCTGGTAGAATAGTCACATTCTCTTAATATTCGATTTTACCTTCGTTTCAAAGTGGATGATAGAAGATAATATTGCTTGAAACACAGAGCATATTTCTACCTTTTTTTCTTGTCCTCAGTTGCTGCAAATGATGAGGAAATGGACTACTATGAAACATTAATTCTTCTTACACTTGCTATGGACAGATTCTTACTTCCACCTGAAGATCCTTATTTGTTGTGACCAACTTGCTATCCAACCCCTCCAAAGAGAATATTCTACCTGATAGCGAAGTTTTGAATATTTTCAGACATGACAAAATTTCTTGAAAAGGCGAATATAGTTTTTACCTGTTGGGAAAATCAGACTGTAGAAGTAGGAGGAAGTGGGGAAGAAGGAGATGAAGAAGAATCGTTATTTGGTTAAACTGGTGATGACTTGGCTCCTGTTGGTCCAACCAAAATGTAGCTGAGCGTGATAACCTCCTAGTTGAAAACATTATTAGAATGCTGCTGGGAAAATAAAGAAGAATCAACTGCAGTTTATGCTATGCAAAAGCTTTTGATACATTATAAACTGTTATTTTAAAATATTAATAGTCTCAGAAGAGATAGCAGAACATTTTAAGAGTCTATTTGACAAAATATGGGAGATGGCATCATAAGAGGACATATTCTATAATAGTTGTTGGTAAGATTTTGTATCATGCTATGGAATTCGGTGTCGGTCATGATCTTCTTATATATTGCAACGCAGGTCTCTACATCTTGACCATAATCATGTAAAAGAATAGGATCTTCTGAATTGATGTGGGGCTTTCCCATTTGCCAAAGGCATATATATGAAGTCAGACTAAGTCAGTAAACTGCAATAAACCTAAAGATGCACTCTTGTGTCCAGTTGGGTACTCGACTTCCAACTGTTCATATCAGTATCGAAACTTAAGAAAAGGCTAAATTTACATTCGTCCAAATATTCTTGATGTTACCATCGTTCTGCGAGCTGTGTGGACGGTCAGTTACTGATGGAAAGAGATCCGTAATGATAGATAATACTGTCTTGAATGTTTGTATGGCTTGCTCCAAAAGAGGTAAGCCATATGTGCCAACTTCTTTAGGAAAAAGGAAAACCGCTAATACTTCACTCCCTTCAAGGTTTAAGCCCCAAAGAATTCAGCTT
>DASTUU010000495.1:0-3907 GCA_035759485.1 Nitrososphaeraceae archaeon | reverse complement strand
ACTTGGATGAATTATATAATAAAAGGTTACAAATATTTGGCTATGCCCGAGATAATTTAATTTGGGAAAAAAATGAAAAGAATATCATGGAGGCCTACAAGAAGTGCGCATAAAGCTGTATATCACTGGAACATTCTATAGTAATCCTTGTGCTACGGGAGAAATTTATTTGCATTACTCCTATAACGACCCGCCCTCACTAATAGATATCGTTATCGTAGTTTTTGTTCGTGTGGCTGCAGAACAAAAAATAATTAGGAGAGACATAAAATTGTACTATTATGCCTTATATTCCCAGAGAATACTGGCTCGAAAGAGGCAAAGTATACAAACAAGAATTTCAATATAACAAAAAGTTCAAACTACAAGAGCAGATGTTGATTGGATATCTAAAAAATAACATTTCATTTTCCACAGTGCTCGAAGTAGGATGCGGATTTGGCCGGATTACAAGAATACTTCTTTCAAATTTTCCTGAGATTAGAGAATATACTGCGGTCGATCTTTCGCCAGAGCAAATAGACAATGCTAAGAATTATGTCATGGAAGCGGACAAAAGAGGAGTTGTAAGGTTCATAGTATCAGATATCCAGTCATTAGAAATAAACTCAAAGTATGACTTGGTGATTGCACCAGAAGTTCTCTTACACATCCTGCCTTCAGAAATCAAGGATGTAATAGTGAAGCTTGTAAGTTGGTCCAGAAAGAACATTGTGAACATTGATTGGTACGAAGATATCCCACCACAAAAGGCCGCACCACATAACTTTATCCATCAATATGAAAAAATCTACAGTGAAACACCTCATGTTTCCCGAGTCATTAGAACTCCAATTGCTAAAAAAGGGCTATTATCTGGGATTGATACAAAGCAGTCCATTTTCCACGCTGTCATAAAAGATTAAATGGCAACATTTAGAACCTTACTTTTCAACAATTCAGCAAAGTAGGGGTCTTCGGAATTCAGCAAAATAGGTGCTACAGTTTCACAAGCCATCTAAAATATGTAATCCTATGTGCTAGTTGTCGGCAAATTTAATTAGTCGCCTAAGTCTAGATGCAACTTATTGAGTGATTATTTCACAATTCTCACATGCAGAAATTCACAAAATGGCATTCGTAGCGCTATTGATTCCATCATAAAACAGACTGTTGTGCCAGAGTATATTATCGTTATAAACGATGGTTCAGGAGATGGAACTGCTGAAATACTTCAAGAAATACAATCTATGGTATCAAATCTCTATGTAATCACTCACCCGGATTGGGGATATGATATAAAGAGAGTTGTTATGAATTGGAATGAGGCGTTAAAATTTTCTAAGGAAAAAGATCTGAAAAGAACGAAATACCATCTTATAGCTACTGATGATACCGAGTATAAATCCGATTACGTCGAGAAGCTAATAAATTGCATGAATTCTGATGAGAAAGTAGCTATTGCATCGGGTACATATGCCTGTTATGTTCCAGTGATGCCCCATGGTGCTGGACGCTTGGTAAGAAATTCGTTCCTTGAAGGCTCTATGTGGAGAGGATACTATCCTGAGAAAATGGGATACGAATCTGCTATCCTCTATGAAGCGGAGCGATGTGGATATCGGCACATCGTACTAACAGATGCTAGATTTAAACACACTAAGCCATTAGGGCAGAGCCACAAATTCTATGAATTTGGGGCGAGTATGAGGACTCTGGGCTATCATCCCCTCTTTGCTATGGGCAGAATTCTGAAGTATTTGTTCACAGGAGAAGTAACGGGTAGGATAGGGGCATTGTATATGTTATATTATTATCTCACCTATATGCCCAAAGCAGATGGTTATGACTGTTTATACGATGAAAGGGTTAGGCTTTATATAAAGAATTACCAGTTGAGAAGGCTGAAGAATGTGATAGCAAGCCCATACCAAAAAATACTTGGGTCAGCACTTTCCAGAAAATCCGTAAGTCGGCGAATAACCTAGACGCGTTTGAATTAATCAGGTAATGTTTCAGTCAGCTACTGTAATTTATGGATGTAAAGTCAACCTACTCAACAATAAAGATAGTGTTGAGTATGATAGAGAATTCTCATAGTTCAAGGCCATACTAATGTTTGGCTAGGCAAGGGTTAACTATAGTGCCCTTAATAGCCTGGTCATTTTCTCAAAACTTATTTCAAAGCCGAAACGTTGTTCCTCCCTTTTCATATTTGTATACATCATCATCAGTAATTTGAAATGTTTTACAGTACTCAGGGTTCCATTCATTTTCAGCCTTACTATTCGGTAAACATCATGATAATACCCAAATTTTTTTAGAATTTTCTTTGTATAACTCCTATAATCAAATTTATCTTTATTTCCTAAGACTTCGAGAAATACATCAGAGCATATTAAAGAAGGAATTATTCCTTCACCTAACATTGGAAATACGCATCCTATTGATTCTCCCACGCCTATTATGTTTTTTACAACAAACGGCTTCATGTGCAACGGGGGTGCTAGCCTAATGGGTCTACCTACTTTCTTAAGAATCATAGCAGATGGATTCTTCTGAAAGAACTCTTCTATGCCAATATATTTTCTATCTATATCTCCCGCGCCTACGTAACCCCGTCCATCTTCTAGCGGAAAATACCAAAAGTATCCTCTTGCACCCTCGTATCCTATTACGTAAAACTCGTTTGTGCCCTTTACATTTTCTACAAGATATTCATAAGCAGGAATGACGAAGTCATGGTCAGATTTGGGGAGAAGCGAACGGTGATATCCAGTACAGTCCAAAACATAATCAAAATCTGTAGTTGGAAAGCTCTCAAGGGTAAACCTTGTTCCGTATGAGACTTCAACTCCTTTCAACAGGTCGTGTTCCCATCTTTTCTTGTCATAGGTCACCAGTCCCTTCAAATCCAAATATTCGATATTATTATTAGGCAGGTATATCTTCAGAGTTTTGCCACTATGCAATATATACTCGTCAAAATTAAGGCCTGCTCTCTTCGAAAAGATCTGAAGCATATTTCTCGATGCCCCCCAGGCACAGACCGGCCAGTGGCTGTCTATTCTGGAGGATTCAAATGCCTTAATTCTGTGACCTCTATCTTGGAGCATCCTACTTAGATAACTGCCTGCTACTCCTGCACCTACCACTGCAATATTCATCAGAAAAAGTTAGAGGAGGTATGTTTATAATCGTTGGTGAAAACAAAACCTCAATACCTAGTTCTTGGGTTTCGTTACCTTTCTTTACTATACTGCCCGTTTGCTATAGAATTGATGCTCACGCGGACAGACCAACACGGCACCATAACCTTATCTGTTAGTCTAGACTGTAGAACTTCAACTTGACTACAGAACAGGACTCATCTAGTTGTGAGTGCATCAGACAAAAAATACTAAACAAAGCTGCAGAAGAACTATATCTTTTACTAAGAATAAGTTCCAACTAATATCCTAAATAGATACTTATGTTGAATATACACGAATTTCGAATTTAGTACAAATAAGAGTTTCACATATATAGTTAATCTACTAGCATCCTTCTGAATGAAAAGAACTTTAATGACATACATGGTAGCGGCAATAGTGTCATTTGCGGCCATTGGCGCACAAGTCGCTTCGCCAACAAACGCAGGGGCACAGGAAGAACAACCTCCACAGGGAACCGTAGCATGTGGACAAGTTGTACAAGGGAATGTTACATTGACAGCCAATCTCAATTGCACTGGGGACGGATTGATTGTAGGGGATGACGGAACGACAATTAATTTGAATGGCTTCGGTATATATGGTCCAGGAGCAGACAGCTCAAAAGTTGGAATTGGTGTCTCCGAAGACAACGTAGCCATTAACGGACCAGGCATTATAAGCGGATTCCAAGCAGGTATATTAGCAACAGGAGCCAAAGAGCTGGTAGCAACCTC
>DASTUU010000494.1:0-4068 GCA_035759485.1 Nitrososphaeraceae archaeon | reverse complement strand
GAGGTCATATTACCAGCAGTAGCCATACGTGGATTATTAGGACCCATCATCTGAGCATCTGCATTTTGTTTTGTCGTAATGTCAGCTAAAGCCCATATCGCTGTCAGCAGTACTGCAAAAATAGCCATTGTGGCTAACAATCTTGTACAATTCATGGTAATACACATGAATGAATACAATATGTATATTAGGATTATCAAAGGGCTTGCTAGAATGCTCAGAATAACCAAGTTTATATATATATATATTGAAATCTCATCCTGGATAACTGGGCCTATCTTTCTTTAGCTGATTGATTTAAGATGTGTTAAACCAACCGAAGAGGTTAATTTAATAAACTTCCTTTAGTCAGTAGTGTCCTGGCTATCAAAAACTGATTTGGAGACTGCATTACTCCTAAGAAGAAGAACGAGAACTAAACAAATAGAGTCATTTCCTAAGGTCAGAGCCTTTCTAGACAGCATTGCACGTAATAGCATAAAGTCAAAGAGATCTTATTCCTCTGGTCTATCTTTGCTTCAAAACTTTTTAAATGAAAAAGAGCAACAACAAAGATATCATAGCTGTAATTGTGAAGATATTCTTGAACCTCTATTAGAAAATAAGGTGAATGCCTATGAACTCTTAGATAGGTTTGTTTCTTATGTTCTTGCTGTCAAGCCTGAAATAACTGCCAAAAGTGTTCATCTATACCTTGCAGCATTACGATCATATTTTGCTTATTACGATATCGATATTATACCTTCGAAGTTCAGAAGAAAAGTCAAAGTACCAAAGTTTTATAGAGAAGACGAAGTAGCAGTAGATGCGCAGGATATCAGAAAAGTGTGGTTTAATGGTAGAATTGACATACAAACTGGCAAGGTGATAATTGCCTCTGTTGGAAGTATATCAGAATACCATCTTGACGACAAATAGAGTTGACATCCGAGCCTTCTAAAAATATACCAATAGTCTCTGGTCAAAATATACCATTAGCACTATTGGGACAATGTGTAGCTAGCTGCTATAGGCAAAGACGATATACGAAAGCACGAGAGATTGAAACTTTAGCTGTCAACCAATACAAGAAGAATGGCAAGGGCATAACATACAGGAATTTATTGTCAAATGGGCTTGCATTCAATAAGGCACAGGCCCAAATTACGCTAAAACATTGCCTTACAAGAAATGTTCTTTTCACATTAGGAAACTACAAACCACAACAATACCATCCTACATGCCTAAAGTCTGAAATCTCCAAGAAAAATATACCAATAAAGGTCACGGGGGTAGGCTACCCTAAAGTTGGTCTTTTAAAGAGCAAACCTACCGCAAGCTCCTTGCAGAATCTAGATCCTGTCATTGTCCAAACATTGGAAGGCTATGTCCTCCCTTTGCTGCCCAAAGCCCCATTGCATATCCACAAGATGCAGTTCAAGGTTGGAATTCCTACAGAATATTATCATCAGACAGCCCTTCCAGCAGGTCTGCGGAACAGGGGCAAGCAGCACGAGGAAATTATTGGCAGGGCACATGTAAGGTATTGCTTTTATGCAAATGGGACAGTCATGGCGAATAATTCCTGACATAATGAAGTGGCAGTTGACGCAATGTGATATTAATAAAGACATTGTTACAGGAGACTGGTTGCAGATTACAGGTCTAAAAATACAGGTGAAGCATCTTGACCATTTGTTCCGCATTTACATCAAATCCATGGGCAGAAACACAGTTTGTAGAATAGAGAAGTCTTGCAATTCTGTAAATAGACCTGCAATTGAAGCGATTAATAATATCCTCAATCATCATGATGAAAACGAAAGACGACTTGTAGAACGAGACAGCTATTTTGGCTGCGAGGACAAATGAGCATGACCTTGAACCATTATGATGAGGTGCTACAAGAGGCAAGACAGAAAGGGGAGTTAATTGCTAACAAGTATATCTTTGAACTCTATACCATTCTTAGGGACGAAGAACATCTCCAGCCTGAAGACTGTCGTGCCAAGATAGAAGAAGATTGTATCGACTTGTGGTCTAAAGCGACCATTAGAAAGTTCCTTCCAGACGAAGCAAAAAATCCAAAAAAATTGAAAGCAGGAAAGATGGGAGCAGAACAGAAAAAGAAACTCGAAGAGGAGAAGCTGAAATGCCTCAATTCATTGAACAGACAACAGATGGGAATACCATTACTACCAACAGTGGTGGTTCACCAGATGCTAGAACTAATCTAGCAGAAAATGACTCCTTTAGTCAAGAAGAGGAAGAATCGAGGAGATTTCATGCAGAGTTTACTCAATATCTAGGAGGAAGAGTTCCTTCTCCTGAGCTAATCGAAGCCGTGAGGCTAATTTCTCTAAAGGATAAACGGATAAAGGAACTGGAAGACTTAACAGGGGCAAACTCTAACGAGCAGATAAACTCTGAACTCTATTTACCAGCGAAAATTGCTCAGAAAATCCACGACATTATAGACATCAATAGAACCGTAGGTATTACAGAGATTGACTTCATTCTTCGCCATGATGGAAGTCAAATTCTTGCAGTCGAGAGTCTAAACGGTGTTAATCCCAATTCTGCAGTTAATAGAACGATGCATGATGAAGTTAACGATTGAGGGGCATCCCATATAGCATTAAGGGCAAATTACTAATGGACAAAACTCGTACCAAAACGGAATTTGGCGGATTTCTTCTTACAGGAACAACAAGCTGCAAATCATATTATTGAGATGCCAGAATAGAGAGAGGAGCAATATGATTTTGGAACAAAATATTAAGTCGTTGGATGTCATTATATGCTATCGGCTACAAAAGAATATGATAATATCCTGCTACAGGAATATTATACATAACTGCCAATAGTCCAGACTTTATCTCTGGCCATGTTAGGCTAAGAGGTAAAGATGAAGGACGATACCCTCACAACTACTTAGAGATGATTGATAATATTTTCGGGAAAGAGGATAATACAATTGAAGTTTGTAGCCATAGTGTTAAAGGAATCAAAGAATCTTCTTCTTGTTTGTCAGCGTGTTTTACAGTTGATATCAATCCTGAAACAAAGCCCGACCTTGTAGAAGATGCTCAAACACTTGGCAATATTCCAGATAATAAATTCAATAGATGGAGATGTGATCCACCGTATAATCGATATACTGCACAAAGGATGTATGGAACCGACCTACCAGTAACAGGTGAACTCCTAAAGACAGGAGCTAGGGTTTGCAAGGTAGGTGCATTATTATTTTTATTACTTGGACCACAAAACTACCAATGGTGTCCTCCTGGCGTAAAAAGAATTGGTTGGATTGCAATCACTATAGTACCGAACAATGAACTTAGAGCTTTACATATATTTCACAAATATGCAGATAGTTAGTCGCTTCAGACAATATTTACTGCATCATTATCAGATCTTTTCTAAAGGGAGCAGCGTATTACATAAACTCACTTAGTATTGAAGATAGATGTCTTCTTATATTTTTATATCAAATAACTATATGAGAGAACCTAAATCTATTGTTCTCAAATATTGAGTAGTATATCCATATTAAATACTAGTATTATAACACATACGGTAGAGCTTGAGGTAAAGAAGGAAGAGATCGAAGCGCTTCAGAAAATAGGAAGGATAGTACATATAACAGCAGCAACAGGCCAAGAAGGACAAGAAGGAGAAAAAGACAAAGACAAGCCATATCTCAGTATCGAAGTTGCTAGGCAAAAGGAATTGGACTTAAGGCAGCCAGTAAAGGAACAGCAACAAGAAAAGAAAGGAGAAGAGCATCCTGAGCATATTTCAGATTAAGAGCAAAAGTTTCTAATGGGGCCTATACTATAATATAGACAGTAAAAGAAGAGTGACATTCAAAGATCTTAAGAGGGTAGTTCAATTTCACTTTCACATAGCACTGAGCAACACGAAGGTCGACAATAATACAACTAAGGATCTTGTAGTGTAGTCGCATATTGGAAGTTTAATTAGCTATGAAACAAAACGCCTAGAAAAACACTGGCATTTTTCGGCTTTTCATTTATTTGTAAGGCGTCTGGAGCTCATAACACTACTGCACTTATTATAAGG
>DASTUU010000493.1:0-11143 GCA_035759485.1 Nitrososphaeraceae archaeon | reverse complement strand
GCAGAGCTTCACTACTAAATCTAGATCTCCTAACGTTGCCATTGTAGAAAAATTTCAATTAACTATCTCTAGAGGAGAGCAGGAGAGATAGAGGAAATGCCAGCTACACTTTCTTGTACAATATCAAAGATTATCACGACACCCAACAAAGTCAATGCCGATATCGTTTCACATTACCAGGAATACATGCGTGAAAAATGGGGCTTCAGAGCGCCATGAGAATAACGCCCTCAAGGCAGTCATTGCATATGCAAAGTTCCTTGGTGAAAATACAACCTTTTACGATGTAAGTGGAAAGGAGCAGATAACTGCTTATCTTGACACCAAATTAAAGAGCGCAGAGCAAGATCCTGACAGATTATATTAATAACAAGACTGCTTAAGCTTAATAATGACATTTTTTACGACTATTACAAAGGGTATTATGACAAATTTCAATAAGCGGTAATGAATTGCGGCAAATTTCAATAAGCGGTAACAGGTCGCAAAATCTACCGTATAATTATTACCTAGTAATTTTTATAGCCCTAATCGTCATTACATTGCTAGAAGTTAATGTACTAAAGAGCAGGCTGTGCTAGCAGCTGTGAGAGTACATTACTACAACACAACTCCCCCTTTCCCCAAAGGCTGAGTAATTCCTCCCTCTCTCTCTCTCTCGCGCTGCTAACGCAGCCTTCTTTAGTAAATTAAGAAACTGATACTTATGCATTTAATAACAAGGCTAATGCAATAATTCTGTATTATTATTCCGTCTGACAGAATGATGAGGTGAGCTCTTATTTTTCAACATCTACGATAGATGACATCGCATCCAAATTTTCCAGCGATCATCATCAAAACTATTTTACATTTGTGTAGTTTAACCCAACTTAAAGTTAAGAAGTGCTCCTCTATGAAGTCAAGGACGCATCAGAAACTCTGGGCTATGACGCTGAACAGATATTCAACAACATACAAACAAGAGCAGGCTCCTCTGATACGTGCACTGCAGAGACTGAAATCAACTGTGAGGCTTGAGAAAGATTAGTAGGCGAAGAAAAGATTGAAAGAGAAGTATCATCATTATTATTCACGCCCTCAACCCCCGTCTGAACAGCATTAAGTACAGCTACGTTATTGCATTCTCATCAACTTTATGAAATGTAAATAAGGATTGAAATTTCCCATTCATTATGATTTGATCATAAGTGAATTCTATCCAGTACGATGATAAGAATTGAGAGAGCTGCTAATTAACCATAATTTTAATCAGAATGTTAGCACCAATGATATCACCAAAATTCGCGGTTTTGTCGGCTGCAATGATTTTTGTTGTAGCCGGCGTAAGTGCTGCTCCCCTTCTAGTAGCAGAAGCAGGTCCCATAAGCACATATCTTTTTCATCAAGATCTTGAAAACTAGCTGGCATGCCCTGACGTTTCTAATAACTACTCAAGTCTATCCCCATCATTGTAATCATACACTATGTTTTAGTAGCGGTAGGAGTTTGCTTCAAGTACGGCTTGGGGTATTCCCTTCTTTAGGTCATCAAGGCTCATTACTGGGTGGAACTCCAGATGAGCGCCCATTCCACTGAACAGCGGTTCAGCCAAGACGGGTATCTGGTCTGCACTCTGGATATCAACAATAAAGACAGCCACCCTATTTCCATCCGCATTAAAGAAATATGTTGCTTCAGCCTTGATTTTGTTTATATATTTTTCAAGTTTTTCCAAAAAGTTTGGGTCCTGTACCATTTTGTTTCCGTCTTCTGTAGGGATGTTTGCACGTATTAAGAATCTCATCTTTCGCGAGTAAAATATTCATTATATTTATGGATATTGTCACCATTGATAGAAGCTGAAGCGCAGCTGTAGAAGAGAAACAAGAAGCAGCACAAAAATGCCTAAAGCTCATGCCTTTGAAGGAAGGCTATAACAGAATGTCCGTAGAACAACCACGACAAAGAGGAAGAAACAGTCTTAACGCTCCCTATCATTTTTACATCAAGCATTTTCATCATGTTACCACCGCGACCAAACCAATCTTCTGAATTTGGTACATTTCCAGGAGAAAATGGGCTGATTGCATTTAGCACAAGACCAGACTAACAAACGCCACCTGGCATATATGTAATGAATAGTGATGGAACTGGTCAGACGAGAATCAATGCAGAAAAAGGCTATAGTGAACCAAGCAATACTCCGACCTGTTCGCCAGATGGTACAAAGATAGCTTTTACTAGCAACAGAGATGTGAACTGGGAAATTTATGTCATGAACGCACAAGATGGAAGTAATCAGACAAATCTGACCATCGATCCTGCTTCTGATGCACTCGCTGAGTGGACGCACAGTGCCAGATGAACCCACTGAACGCGTCTATAAATCGCATTGAGTCTAAATTTTGAAGGTTTTTTGCTGAGTCCCTCTGGTTCCTCATTTATATCAATGAGTGAACTTGTGATAAATATGCCAACGAGATTCTACATGTGACAACAAGAAGTCATGCCAAATTGCATTTTTGACTTAAGCAAAAGTTCAATTCTCTCTCTGTGCAAAGTGTTGATATATTTCCTCATTTATTTTCATCTTCTGTACCCATGCCAATACCAAGAGCATTCAATCATGTTGCAGTATCTGTTACAGACATAGACTCTGCAATGCGATGGTATCGAGACGTAATTCACATGACCCTTTTGGTTGAACCTACAGAGATAACTACATATGAAAAAGAAGAGAAAAACTATGATCCTCATCTTGCCGCGCTTGTAAGAGCAATCTTTGGACCTAAACTTGGAAAGTTTAAGTTTTGTCATATGAGTTCTGCAAATGGTGTTGGAATTGAGCTTTTTCAATTCCTTGAACCTGCTTCAGAGTTGCGTCCTGAAGAGAATAATTTTGAGTATTGGAAGACTGGATATTTTCATATTTGTCTAACTGAACCAGACATTGAAGGACTTGCAGATAAAATAGCATCAACCGGGGGTAAGCGAAGAACAGATGTAATGGAAGTGGCTCCTGGCTCTGGCAAGAAGTTTTGCTTCTGCGAAGATCCCTTTGGAAATGTAATTGAAATCTATTCGCATAGCTATGAGCAGTTCTGGGCTAATACTGGTTTCAAGAAGTCTTAAATTGCCTGATGAGAAGAAGCTTGCGATCAAGAATGATATTATCGAATCTCCTAACAAGGTATTCCCATCAGGTAGTCCTGTAAGGTTTACAGGAGGGTTAATTTTGGGAACAGCAACCAACCTGCTCAATAAAAATGACATTGAGTTTGATAACCATCTGTTGGAGATATGTCGGAAGTATTTTCAGAGTGCATATGTTCTATTTCTAAAAGAGTTAGACTAATACCCTATAATTATAGACTCATTGTTTTCTGATTTCTTCTCCACTCTCTGTTTGTATAAAAAATCCATACAGCTGCTATAACAGTTAGCAGAATCAGCTGTATGGAATCCGTACTCTCAATCCATGAAAGACCAGTAGATCCTTTAGTTGGAATATTTTCCAAATTGTATGGTTCATTGGTAACAGGATTGATAAGTATCTCAACAGGAGCAAATTGATCCGTAAGTAATGGTACGTCGTTGGTTTTCAATTCTGCCTCATAGAGATGTTCTAAATAGTCAACGTCAGCAAGCGCAGTACTGGAATTATGGTTGTTGTTGTCATTATTTGATGCCAGCTGTCTCAGTTCATCTTTGCTGTATTCAGTCGGAGTCTTCTTCATAGCTGCCAACATAATGTTCTGCAAATTTTCCGAATTATGCTCAGTTGGAAAAACATAAACTGAAGGAAAAATTTGGGAAATAGTCTTGTATACTGCTCTAACAATATCGGACCTGTCCCCAGTTATTGATCCGATATTGTTAGAAATAATAATGCCGTCTGATATCAGTCTCTTATCTAAAAGCTGGAAATACTCCAAGGTCAGCAAGTGAAATGGAACGTAATTTTTTGAAAATGCATCCAAGATTATCAAGTCATACTTTTTCTCAGTTCTAGATAAGAAATTCCTAGCATCGTCATTATAAATCGTTAGTCTAGATCCGTCGTTATCAACAGGTAAATTGAAGTACTCGCGCGCAGCGCTAATCACGTCGGAGTCTATCTCTACTACGTCTATACGGACATCTGAATACATACTTAAAAAATTTTCCGGGCCTGAAAAGCCTCCGCCGCCAATAAATAAGACATCCTTGGCATTTGGATTAAAGAGGAATCCCAAATGGAAATATTTTGTGTATGTGTTCACCAATTCTTCAGGCTTGTCCTTGTACATTTGACTGTGTATGTTGCCATCAAGGTACAGGGTTCTAATATTACCATGATCAATTACATCTAAGTGACTGTATAACGTCTCCTTTTCATATACAAGCGTTCCGGTATGTACCATTACAGTACTGGCAGATGACAAACTAATGGAAGGAAAGAAGAGCAACAAGACAACAACAAAAACTGTAAGAATTTTTGGAAATCGTGCAAGGCCAAATAATGAAGAAAAAACCATCAGTGTCACACCGAGGCCAAATATGATATAGTTGATGTCAAATGTCGGTATCAGAACAAAAACTGTCAGAAAAGTACCAACAATACTGCCTATGGTAGAAAGTGAATAGAGATTTCCAGACACATTTCCTAGTTCAGTAAGCCTTCTGGTTGCCAGTTTTATTGCATAAGGCGATACTATACCTAACAAAAAGGTCGGTACAATAAGAAGCGTAAAAACGGCAAACAAAGAGGCATAATGGCTATCTGACACAAACTGAATAAAAGATGTTGTAATTGTAGGTGCTATGAATGGTATAAATATAATATAAAGGCCTGCAGAAAAAATTACTAAACACAACTTTAGAAAGCTAGGATTTTTGTCAGCAAGCTTTCCCCCAATATGATAACCTAAGCTCAATCCTGTCAATATTACTCCTATTAAACTACCCCAGGTGTAAATCGAACTGCCAAAAACAGGAATTAGTATTCTACTTGCAGCAAACTCTAGCGACATTGACGCCATACCAGCAACGAAAACTAATACGGCCAAACTCTTGGTAAATCTGCTTGAAATAAACCATTTTGCAAAGATCTCGTTCACAATTGCTAATTTTTCAATATACTATTATAGTATTCTTTTGCATAGTGAGAAATGTTACTTCGTTGACAGAGACCTAGGATAGACTAGGCTGGAAGGAAAGCGCGCCGGCTACGCTCATATGTTCGGTTTGCGGCAGAGACATCAATTGAGACATTTTAACAAAAATCATTCTCAATATAGCTAGTGAGCACTCGAAGACTGGATAGGACCAAATTTCACAAATAAAGTATCTCCGATCTTTAGTTATTGGTACCAATCAACTGATTGAGTAAAATGTTATTAATACAAGTAGTTGTCTGTGTATTATGAATATACTATAAGCTTGTCATATTTTAATGCTAGCGATAGTGACAACACTTTTTTCTTCTGATATCATATAACACTATTGCAAGATATGCGGTAACCTTCTGTTGGTGTTTCCTAGCCATTTTCCATCAAACCTAAAACGAGGTTGCAAACGATTATCTAGCGACAACAGGAAGTTTGTTTTATTACTCTGAATAACCTTGTATGTTAATTATTATCATGAGTGGACATTCATACCATGACCAACAGCAGCGCAACACTCGTAAGAATATGTTAAAGATTATTATCATTACTACAGCAATAGGCGCAGTAGCAGCTATTGGCGCATTCTTGTTTAATGCTTTCTGGCTATTTGGATGGTGAGGTCTAAATTACATAAAGCAAAACCATTCAGGTCTGTAGAGGGATCATCTAATTCCCATTCATTTTATACTATAGTCAAAACAAGATGATAGATAGTAACTTTTAAACCTCTAGCGGTAGACCCGATTACATGCAGGAACCTAATCCCACCGAACCCGCTATAAGCTTGTTAGCTTCTGTAACTTCTGATTGCTTTTGAATTTCGTTTGAATATTGATTTTGATAGGATCCTCATTCAAGGTCGAGAGTCAGTATTCCCGATCAGCAAATAACTTTTTCAATTCCTATATTATTCCTTGCCGATTTGCAACACCATAAATGTTAATAAAAAATTGTTGCCTAAAAATACAGACATGTATAAAATAAGTAGACACCAATTTACATTTTGTGCCGCTGAATAATATCAAGTCTATTTTCTGAAGGTTTTTCTCTTGAATCCCCCGACCCTGATTTTTTGACAATAACAAATCACCTACGATCCGGCTACACCCAACATCCTTTTCACAAACTTTCTGAGCTTTCTGCGATGAAATTATTTAGCTAAAGTATATATGGCTTAACTGCTACCATGCTGCGACTTGGAAATGAGCGTAAGCAATGTGATTGAATTACAATTCACTGACGATGACAACTTGAAGCCAGAAAGAAATTTAGTTGGCTATCACGACCACTCGCAAGATGTATCCTTTTTTCAAATCTGTCCGTCCTGTTTTTGGTGTGCCTCAGCTCTCCGTAAAACCAGAATGATCAAGACATGCCCTGTTTGTATGGGCGAGGGAATTGATTCTCTGCCTATATCTCCAAATGAGGCTTACACTTACTATGTCAGTCAATCAGCTGGCGTGAGTCTCTCATTCACATCTCTCAATTCCAGAAGATAGAGAAGCGCTATCTGGCTCGAAAATAATAATATATGCTGAGTTCTAATCGCTCTTTGCCTCCCTATGGATGAAAATTTTTATCTTTCCTTGTAATATAAGAGCCCGAGAATCCTCTTAAGTGATATCACTGCTAGTCCCGACGGGCCCGCTCTATAAAAAATCTTTTTATTTTGCCTTCCTGTGTAAAGGATTGAAACCTCCTCTTTAGCGCTTCTAAAAGCACGGGGACCCTTGGGCCCACCATTTTAGAGGTGCTTAATTGCGATTTCACAGAATAAAAGGTTAGAAAGCACGATACTGTAAGGGAAGAATAACAATGACAATTTCAGTAAATGGACATGCTAGAGTTAATGTGCTGGATTTGGCAGGTGAGCTTGTTGTGTCTATAAGCAAGATACGCCGCAAAGTACCAACAAAATTAGTAGTCATGATGAAATGTTTCATTCTGCAACGATGGTTAGGCAGGAGCTGCAGCACAACGACTAGCAGCAAAGGCAACATAGACACCTGGAAGATATATCAGGCGATATTGAATAGGACGATATTTGATTTTAACTGTATTGTATGTTGTTTTGATGTGAAATTCAGAATAAGTGAATTTTTATGATTGCTGCGGAACCTCCTCCACCATTGCCTCCTTCGTCGCCAAGGTCACGTTGGCCCTTTGGAAATTTTCCAGGTACAAAAAAGAAGAGGTATTTCTTCATCATTATCGGCGGCATTATTACGGTCGTGGTAATAATTGCAGCCATATTAGCAATAATCTCTGCTACACGACAAAATCAACAAACAACAATAAGCGAATTCGCTCCAGATGTAAAATTCATAAAATTTGAGGAAGGAAGGCAAGTAATACGTGTCTTATAAATTACGAATATCTCATTTAATGTTGAAAACTCTGAGAAGAGAGTGATTGACAATGCGAAAGTGGTTGTGACTGTTGAGCCAGAGGTAGGCTACACCTATCTTTCTATAAGCAATAGCACAATAAAACTGCCTGTGATGAATCCGAATGCAAGAACCGGCGACATAGAAGTCACGATAACCGCAACGGGAACACCTGCAAAAGAAGCGTTATATATTATCAAAGGTCTAGTATCAACAGATGGGACAGCTACAGATGTTAGAGAACTTCAACTGACTATACAACAGCAACAGCAATGACAGATTATAGTTGGTCTTTGGTCAAGTTTATTGAAACCGGAAAATTATCGCGAAATTCTTCTAGCAGCTCCTGGAAGTCTTAGTCCAAATACTATTAAGATAAACCCGGCTACCGTAACAAACCAGCCAAAGATGAAATAGATGAATGGGTCCATTCCACATGCATGAGCCACAGTGGGTCCCTCAGACACACACCTTTGGTAGATTGGGGCATCGATTAGTATAGACTTTAGGACAATGACCTTTGATATGACAGCTATTCCAATTCCAGTAATTACAAGTGTCTTATTCATTCTTCAGTATATGATGATTGACAACCCAATTTAGTTAAGCTTTACTTGCTCTTCGTAGCCAACTATTTCACTCTGAAATCCGCCCACTTGGGACCTATCTCAGCTTGCATTTCATTGTGGCGTGCACTACACAGTCTAAATCAGCATCCAATATGTCATTGCACTTGCTGCATGATGTAATAGGTTCACCAAACGTTGTTACTACCTTATGAAACGTATGAAAGAGATGATGATCATCATATTATTGAACCATAAAAAATGTTGATAAAAGATTTTTCAAAAAACCTCAGAATTGATTTCTACAACTCCCTGATTGCGATTTTTCCGAAACTAACTCCAGAATCGGCGTCATGATTTTGCAGACCAATGTATCCCTCTAAATGACGATTGCCTGTAAACTCTGTCACTCTCTTATCATTGAGAAGGACAGCATAGTTTTGGCCAATGGCATGAATTTCAAAGGTATTCCACACGCCGGGTTCATTTGACACGAACGTTGAAGGTGGTGCGAAATCGTACACAGCTGCTGTTCTATGTGTGGCATTTCCATCTTGAGGCTCTGAGTCGTATATCTGAATCTCGTAACCTGTATTGACTGCGATCCAAGGGTCATCATCCGGGTCTTCAAAGCGAACAAAAACCCCCGAATTATCCTCCCTTCGGCTATTTTTCCAATCTACTCTAAGGATAAAGTCCAGAAACTTTTTCTTTGTATACCACAGAAGCCCCATGCCTCCCTTGGTTACCATCATCCTTTTCTCAAGTACAAACATGCCTCGTCCACACATTTTCCAACCGTGGAGGTTGGCACCACCAAAAATTGTCTCAAACACTTCTTCATCATCGTAGGGAGCGCTGCCTATCATGCTCTAGTAGCCTAACCAATTTTTACTCTTAATTATCTTTATATGCTAACATAATATCTTAGCAGGCAGAGACAATAGGACTATAAAAGCTGAAAGATCCTTGGAGAGAATAAAATGAAGCCGCAAATAACGATTACTGCTCTATTAGTCGATAAGTTGGCCCTTAATGGAAAATGCCCAAGCTCATATCTTGTGTTTGGCTCTATCAATTTGTAGAATGCATGCAGTTCAGGGTTATACTACTACTACCTATGTATAACGTAGAAGTAGTGAGAGCATATGGTGTTGCATTCTTCGATCCTGTCAGATTATTAGTTCTAACAATAGTTTCCTCTGTCGCGATTCAAGTTCAGCGAGTCTGATTTTGGCATTAGTGGGGGTTGGGAATCTCAAGCGCTAGAGAAGATTAACATCTATTGATGACGTTCTGTCAAGCTCCTGTCGAGAACTGCAGATAGTATTGTTCTCTATCAATTTTTTCAGGATGTACGCCTTCAATTTCTAGCAGGTCCTGCATGATACCTCTGCCGCGAATGATTTCTCCAGTATCACGCTTTACAATCCCGTTAATTAATGCACTACTTCCACATATGGGATTAAATGCAGATTCAACATTTCCATGATACTTCAAAAGTGTTCGTTCCGTGGAACCATCTAGATCTTTAAAGAATCTACCCGCTCTATAGATTATTCGTGGATGATCAGAAGTAAGTGGAATCTCTTTTTCCCTGGTAAATGTAAATACTACTTTAAAATTTTCAAGTTCCTTCGCCACTTTCAATAGCCAATCATAATAAATTACATTAACTATTTTTTTGTTTTTTTCGTTTTCCTCCCCATCTTTGTAAATTTTGGGGTTGCTATAGAACAATATGAGTTTTAGCCCAGAATCTTTTACGTCTTCCATATACTGTATTAAGCACCTTGCAGATTCTGCACCATTCGAACCTGACCAATAAGCTATGTCCTTCTCTACACCGTCAGCCACTTTTGATAGGAAGTGAGTCTTACTCTTGCTAGGTTTTAATCTTATCTTATCTCCGATCTTTATCTGCTCAAAGAAGTATGCAGCAAACCCATCTGCCTTACGAGAAACTGGATTCATGTATCCGTATGGCTTTTCATCTTTGATAGTAAGCTCAATATGATCTCTCGTGGGAGATGATGATATGGAGTATGCTCTCTCAACTATTGTTTCCTCGTACTTCCCAGAAGAGACAGGACGTTTAAGTGGTACGCTCAAGGTCACATATTGACCTAAATTAAAGCTAATTCTATGTGACGCAGAAATTGGAGAGAGAGAATAGGTATTTGTATCTGGAGTCTCTTGTGTCTTACTGGTTATCTGATATTCATATACGTCATCATCTGTTGATTGGTGTCCTGCCATAACTACTACTACTCTTCATATTCCTGATATAATTAACATTTTTGGATAGTTCTGCTGCTAATTTGTATTCAAAATTTCTAATAAATAAGTATATACGTACACAAAATATGAGGATGATTTCCCCTTGCTCGTGACTCATATTGACCTCATTTTTTGGATTAACCACACGTTCTAACGAGACACTTCATCTCGTGCAATGCGCGTGTATTTGCACATATTGGAAAAGTAGTTGATTTGAATCATGAGCTTTCTAGCTAAATACATTGACTCCTTACATACAAGTATCAAGTTCTCTCGGGCTCACATTATGGCAGTGACATACTTCTGAAGATCTCGTATCAATTACTCGGAAGAAGATTGTTCGTCTCGCAGTATCTCTATGTGATGGTCATATTGCAATTCATGCGCTGCAAATCAACTAATGAACTATTATTGATTCTCTTGCCCAAGTGGGGCCATCCACTGGAATCCTTCCACTGCTCTCTGCCTTTCATAAGGATGGAGAAATAGATGAGGATTATTTAGTAGAGCTTCTTTTTTGATTTCTCTCTTGTAAAATTAAAATTCCCTTGATTCTTTTCTATCCCCTTCTGTATCTTTTCGATGGCATGAGACATTGCCTTTTCAGCTGTCTTGAAATTCTCTGCTCTGACTGCAATTCTGTATCTTGGAGCTCCTATATACGCAATACTTATGGTACTGGGGTTAGTTTTAGTACCTCCTGCTGCATCAATAAGCGTACCTTTGATGATTTCAATCCCATCAGGCTTCTTGGAGGAAATTTCCATGATTCCTCTGA
>DASTUU010000492.1:0-2616 GCA_035759485.1 Nitrososphaeraceae archaeon | reverse complement strand
AGAGATCCTGCAGGTCGCGTGTTTCACACCTATTCAGCTTATGCGCGTGGCATCGATATGTTAAATGTGGCATACCACTACCTTGACCTAGTTCCCAAGGGCCGAGATGAGGTTGGTCATGCCTTCCCTCAATTCTGGGTGCGCCGCCATGATGAATACGGAGATCCCCATTATATTAACACTGAATATTATGATGTGACAAAAAACCTTTAAGGATTTTGGAAAATGAAGTCGTTTTCGCCTGTATAGCAAGACTTTTTGCGATTTCTTACAAGGTTGAAAAACTTTCATTTGAGAAAAACGAAGGTTTGTGGGTTAGTAGGTTTTAGCTACCTACTGCAGTCAGGAATCCAAACCACGTCAATCGTTGAGTCTCCTACTGAGTGGTCTTTTGGCTCGCATTTTATCTTGGCTTGACAGCTTTAACAGGCTCACACTTATGTATAAACAAGCTTAAAACTAGTAAGCGACCTTCTATAATTTTTTGATTACATTCTGACAAACAAACCATTGATAGCTAGATCCAATGTCGCTAGCGATATAAGTAATGATAATCGGTTAGGAGAGGGGGAGCAGTACAGCGCTGAGATTAAGATTACTTATCTAGTGTTATAATTTCATAATAATTTGTCTGTTGTTTCACTTCAAATGTTTACCATGCAATAGCTGGATGGGAAGTGACATATGTCAATTTTCACAATTTTTAAATAGATTCATGCGATCTCTAACTGACCATTAACATAGGAAAGTCCAGGCAACAGATTAACTTTGACTATCTCCCCAGCTTTGATGCTGGTGGTCTTTTCATTGACTAAGACATAACCATTGGACCGAGTAAATGTCGTTAGAGTTTCAGTTTCTCCAATGACGCAGTCAGCCTCATGCTTACCATTTTCTTTCATCCTTAGATGCACATATACTATTTTTGTGAAATCCGGAAATCTTTTGCGAGCATTCCACTCCTGAGTGATTCTGGCATCTATTGTTATAGGTTTTCCCGACATTTGACCAGATAATAATTGAATGATTGGTTTGGCAAAAATGATAAAGGCATTGATAGCGCCCTGGATTGGTCCAGGCATAATAATTATTGGCTTGCACTTGCTGATAGCTACTCCTGTTACTCTACCACGGTCTAACTTTACCCCATGAAAAAATATCTTTGGTTTACTGATGGAATTAATCGCTGCTTCTACTAGATCGTATTGTCCTACTGACGAGCCTCCCAATGTTAAAATTAAATCCATAGACTGGGAAATGGCCCTCTCTATTTTGTTTCGTATTCTTGAAACATCATCAGGAACTATGCCCATTATAAAAGATATTCCACCCAATTCTTCGACCAACTTTGATAATATGCTACTATGTGTGTCCAGCACCTTTCCGGACTTTACATATTCTGAGTTACTTGTAAGTTCGCTGCCAGTAGATATTATGGCTACTTTGGGTCTCTTAAAGACCTTGACTTTGGTGATATATAGAGAGCTCAATAGTCCTATATCTTGAGGTCTCAGGAGTCTGCCGCTTTTTATTACTTGATGATTTTTCTTTACATCACGACCTCTGTAATACACAAAAGATCCTTTTGGAAGGGCTTCCATGATACAAACCTCATTTTTATTATCCGCCACTTGTGCGTCCTCCAGTGGTACCACAGTATCTGCGCCATGAGGAAGGTATCCACCCGTCGTTATTCGAAATGCTTCTTGGTTTTGTAGAAAGTAATGAAGAAAAGACCTTTTTGTAGGTTTAATTTCATCTTGCTTGAGCTTGAGAACAGAAGGGGTTTGCTCTGATGCGTTAATTATATCCTCAGCTTTTACTGCATAACCGTCCATATGTGAACTATCGAATGCAGGAATGTCCCTAGTAGACATAATACTCTTAGCCAAAACTCGTTTGTAGGAATCCCGCACATGAATCGTCTCATAGCACTGCGTTCTATTACATATAATAAATTGTTCGAGTATGTTACGAGCCTTTTTGACAGAAATATAGGATATATTTGGATTCGATTTCATTAATGTTGCAATATAAATGCCATGCATATTATAAAATAGAATATATGGGTCAGGATAAATAGAGTAGCAAAACCTGGAGGAAAGTCGAGGTCTGTTTTATCACAGCATTTAAGATTATCATGAAGGGTTTAATGAACCATTTACTATGTAAAACGAATTCAAATATTTTATTAGAAAAAACCAAAAGCAATACAAGATCTAGAAAATCACGTAGCTATGATTCTTAGGTAGTCTAATTTAATACCATGTCTATATACTCTATTATTTTTTAAGTGTAAGTGTTTACAAGATCTATAAGCCAGCATACCAACAGAGAATGACTGTAAAAATGATTCAGAGTTACCCGTCGCAATAATTAGGTAGGACATAGTAGAACTCAGATATATGGAGTTATCGCATTCTTGTTAACGCCTTTTGTTTCGCTGAGTTCATATTTTCCTTTATAATGTCAATAGTTTTGTCGCGCTCATCTTTAAGACTCTGCCTAACTAAATTAAACATTCGTTCTATAGTTTCATCCACCGAGTCAATATTAGCCAATAGAATTTCTCCGCCGCACCTGTATCGACTCTCCTATTTTTATACCTTCTTATTG
>DASTUU010000491.1:0-1190 GCA_035759485.1 Nitrososphaeraceae archaeon | reverse complement strand
TTTGCTTAAGCACCTAGAACTACCTCTACATTTAATTGTTAGAATGGTGAAACTGTGCAAGCACACGGTGCGGTCGCTTCCATGCTCTAATTTAGCTGAGGGGTTTGTAGGTGGTTTATAGACAAGCAAACCATAAGAAGTCTTGTGACTGGGAAGTCACTCAGAATTGCAATATTTATACTGACTGTGGTTGGGCAGCTTGAGTACTCTGTTCAAGAGATTGATCTTTCTGTTCTTCTGGCCTCCTTGGACTGGAAGGTTGAGATGTATAGGTTTCTATAAATCTAACATTATTAATTCCAGGGACAAATTTGAATATGTCATTTGAAATAGCTCTTTTTATAATTTGCAGTCCATCAACAGTAAATGTCTCTTCCGGAAGGTCTATTTGTGCACTGGCTGCTTCAATGGTAAACTTTATCTTTTGATCATCTATTGGCAGTCTCCTTTTTATTAGAGACAAAACTTTTTCGTGGTCATCCTTAAGTTTTTTTGTGACCTCAACATCGTAGATTAGTGTGCGTCCCGCAAGTCGATGGTTAAAATCAACTTGAACCCTTCCAGAGCCAATAAATTTTACAATTCCGATACGCTCGCCAAGTTCTATGGTGTCCCCAACCCTGACCTCGTCGGCTTTTTCACCAAGTTTTCGGAGTGGAATCATTCGAACTTTGTTTGGGTCTCTCTCTCCAAAGCCTTTATCTGGAGTTATTTCAATGTTTAATTTGTCGCCGGTATTAGCATTTATTAAAGCTTCGTCGAGTCCCTTCAGCACCCACCCTTCCCCGACAGAAATCAGCCGTGGCTCGTATCTGCGAGCTGCATCGTATAATTCTGATTTCTTTGCTTCTTCTTCTCTGGTGGTTTCAAAGGTTAAATTGGTATCTTTGACCTTTGCTGTATAATCTATAAGAATGAGAGATCCTTTTTCGAGCGTCATAAATTTCGCTAACGAATTACCATATATTAAGCTTAATCAATTAGTTAGGAATCTGAACCAGAACGCCACTTAATTAATGCCACTAACCTTTTCGTAGGCCGTGGAGACTGCTTCTGGGTTAACTTTTAGCCCGAGCATATTCATGGAAGATATAATAGCGGAAATCGTTCTTATCACATGGTATCGGTTTACTTCTCCCATTGAACCTATCCTAAAAACCTTGCCTTTGAGGTCGCTAAAGCCACCTGCT
>DASTUU010000490.1:0-7546 GCA_035759485.1 Nitrososphaeraceae archaeon | reverse complement strand
CCCTCTAATAAACAAAAGGAGTGGGCAAGTCATATCTATTTCTGGCAACACCCTTCAGATAATGGACTTGGAGACATTCGAAGTATTTGAAACGTCTTCTGTTGAGGAAGAAGTAAAGGACAAGATTAGACAAGGAGGGGAAGTAGAATATTGGCAGGTACTGGACAGAGTAAAAATAGTAAGGGCCAAGGGCTCTTAATATTTAGTGCAACTTACGGATCACACCATATCCATCCATTTTACAAGCATTAATAGCAATTTGACGACAATCTGACGAAAGCCTGAAGGGCTTTTGAGTTAGAGGCATAAGCAGCGGCACGGTTAGCAAGAGAGGAATCTCTGGCAATATACTATCCCACTATCGATGTTTAAGAGCAAAAAGTATATTATCGATGCTAAATCGCGGTTTCTCCTCTAGTTTTAGACCCAATATCTACAGCATCATCAACTTCTGAAATAAACAGTTTTCCTTCGCCTGCAAGGCCGGTACCAGAGCTATTCAGAATATTTTCTGCAACAGCATCCACCATAGGGTCCTTTACTACTAGAACAATTAAAGCATTTGCGTTGAACGCAGAAATAAAGCTTGTTGTTCCTCTCCCCGCATGTACTTGCGGTCTTGGTCTTTGGCCTCTGCCTTTTACTTCATAATAAGTCAGACCTCCAAGGTCCAATTGTTTTAAGCCTTCAAAGGTTCTATCCATCCTCTCATGCGGAACTATAGCCTCAATCCTCTTCATGCGCTATTACAAGCCAATAATAACCCGTCTTTTATTAAAGGATTTTGTGACAATTGTAATATTATATCATTATGAAATCTTACTTTTCTTTTTCTTTCTCCGATAGGATTCCATTTTTACATTTGGATTAATGTGAAGATGACGATGTGACGAGCAGAGAGGTTAGCTTAGCTTTGTTCACGGAGCTGTGATATTGGATTACTATCCAAATGGTCTTCCAACCTGGAACTAGAATAATGGACTCTTTGAAAAAGAACGAAAGAAAAAGAAGTTAGTCGGCCAATGGTCTTACCACTAGCCAGCGGTTGGGTTAGTACCAGCAGTCGCGTTCGCCGTTACTGCAGCGGTAACGTTTCCACCAGCTGCTACCGGACTACCCTTAGGAGGTACCCATGTGTTTACTGGATAGTCAGTGGCTGTTGAGTTATTAGCTGCTAATACAGCAAATGCTCCACCCTTGACTACATCAGCCATTGCATGGTCAACACCTACGTAGATTCCTTCCTCAGGGAATGTTGTTTCAATAACAGAGGCTGATCCTGGAGGAATCCACCACGTCTCATCGTTCAGGTCTTGTGTGCCGTATCTATTCTTAATAAAGCCATCATGTACGTTAATCATTCCAGAGATGAAGTGGAATGAAACGCCATCATTTGGACCTGGGTTAAAGATATACCATCTTGTCAATTCACCTGGCTTGACTTTGAACACTTCTGCATTCTTGTTTAGTTCAAGCTTTGCAATTGTACCAATAGATGGAACGTACTTGTGTGCCATTCCATTCGTCAAGACTAGATCCGGTTGTTTAGTTATGAATTTAACTAGATCAAAGCTGCCTGTACTGTTAGCACCTTTGAATGGTCCTTGGTCTGCTGTGTTGTATAGCTCGCTAAATGTCAGGTAGAACTCTTTGGCTGGTTGCTCATTCTGTGGATGTACTACAACAAGACCATACATTCCATTAGCAATGTGTTCCCAGACTCCGTTGAGTCCGTCAGCACCGCAGTGATACATAAATGCACCAGCAATATCAGCTTTTATATCCCATGTCTTTGATTCACCTGGCTTTAGTGTTCCACTGCCTACGGCTTCACTTGGACCGAACCCTGCGTGAAAGTCCAGACTGTGAAATGCTTTGCCTTCATTCTTCAAAGTTACCCTTAGTGTGTCACCTTGATCGACTGCAATCACAGGGGCTGGAATAGTGCCGTTAAATGTCATGGCATTGTACTTGATTCCTCCTGGATGAAGGGCATTATCGGGAGCGACATCAACCACCACTTCTTTTGCTATAAGAGTCACTGGTTTGATTTTGCCTGTTGGTTGATAGTCTGGCAATTGCATAGGGTTTCCTTTTGAACCCGGCTGTCCTTGAGTTGCATTTTGTTGTGCTTGCGCATCTGCAGTTGGAGCTAGTCCTGAAAGGCTTGGACCCAGGAGAAGACCGACTGCCAATACGCCCGCAAAAATACCTGCGAAAACGTTCTTAATCATTGAGGCCAGTTATCTTGTTCTGCTATTAATAGTTTTAAATATCATATTGTATATGTAGCGGGTAATAAGTTATAGAAATTGTTAATGGTCAATCTTCTACTTTAAGTTTTATGCATCAGTTGGTAACATAGTATGAAATATTTGTTGCAATCGACACAAATACTTTGATGTACTAATATGCGCACTCAGATATCGCCCTGTAAATGCTTGCCTTACAGAAACTCATTGGAAAATATGTCGTGATAAGATATAAAATAGTCCTGACGCCGGCCTATATAAATTTCAAACGGAATAGCTTTATCCCAGTCTCAATAGATGCACAAAACACAAAAATACCGTTATCCTACATTATCGATATACAGTATAGCATATATACAGTTTTTTGCAACAGATAACCAAAAGATTGCGGTTTTTTTTAGGCCTTGGCAGGAATTCAAAGGATTCTAGGAATGAGCATTGTACTGTTTGCATGAAGGAACTAATCGGACACAAGTACAAGCCATCACCCGAATGGAACATGCAAGGGTTACTTTGCAGCGATTGCCATATTGAAAAGACAAGAGATTTTGTACTAAGAGCTGAAGAGGAGAAAAAGCGAGAATTAAAACAAAAAGAGAAGGAAGACAGAACATGTGACCGATGCAACAATATGATTGCCTTAGACACCGACAAAAAAAAGCCAGAGTGGAAGTGGAATATGGACAACGTGAAAGTACTCTGTCCTCAATGCTATGAAAAGACAGAGGCAGACTTCAATAAAAAATTGAACTTCTGTGCAGTTTGCGATATAAAAATGGGATTCATTCGGTACAATCCAAAACCGAAATGGAGAATAGATGGTCAACTATGTAGAAGGTGTTGGGACGAGCAAAACTCGAAGAGCAAAAATGCAGATGGACAGATAGATAAATAGTAGATAAAAATAAGATGAATATGTACGAATAAACTAAAATAATGCCCACGAGCTAATTGCAATATTGTACTCTTTCTTCCATTTTCTTACCAGCAGAAACAAATGTGACAAATGCGGAAAGAGATTTCGTAAGATTGAAGAGTCAATGCAGCATATTCAGGTAGTGCACGGAAAAGATACCTCTTACCGCTGCAGAAAATGTGATGTTAGCTTCCAAGGAATGGAGCAAATGCGAGATCATGCAAAGAAATTCCACTCATATAATAAAACAAAACAAGAACGTGAAGAATAAAGAAATGTGTGAAGTCGCTAACCAGAACAAGCATTATGCAGGGCAAAAGGCATGACGAATAAGTTCATGGCAGAATCCAGCAAGACTGAGTTTCTTCTAGGTGGGAACCTTTGCGCCAGATGTACCTACTTGTCGACTAGCTAGTGTACCCGGCAACGTAGCTATGTAGCTTATATGATTGTCAGTTTTGTGTGCTTGCTGAAGATAAAGCATAAAATAGACACTATGCTAATACGAACTCAGATGGCCACAACGTGTCTAAAATGTGGGAAGACATTTGAAGAAAAAACTGTAGAAGATCCTGCCGCAAGTAAGTACCCCGCGTGTCAAGATTGTTGGAAGGAGTGGGCAACTCATGCGATAATGGTAATGAATGAGATGAGACTCGATATGTCTCTTCCAGAACATAGAAAAATGCTTCGTAAGTACGAAAGAATGTTCTTTGGTTTAGAAAAGCAAGAAGGCGAAATTCAGAAAAATCCTGATAAAAGACCCGATGAATTCTAATATTAGCTTATCTTTTGGTACTCGTCTTGAAAGAGGTAATACAGAGATAAGCTAGCAAGCGATTATGATAAAGAGAAAATACCAAATCTTAATCTTAGTTTTGTTTTTTAGTTTTTGCTATATTAGCTACCCAGATAGGAGCAATTCGGATTAGAAGGTAAATGATTACAAGCGGAGAGTCCATGAGGATAACTTCATTTTATTCCTAGCGCCCTGAGTCCAGACTCAGGTATTAGGGTTATTATTTTGTGCTTGTCAGGAAAAGACAAAATCGCTTCCTTCAAACAATCAGCCAATTTTTGCTTCAGAGTATCATCCAGAACGACAAATATCTCTGTAATCTCTTCGACTGGCATTTTTTGAATAATTTCAGGAGAATTCCCTATTGCCTGACAATATAACCTTAATATCTCCACTATACGCGTCGCGTCAAGGTTTGATAATACTACCAACCAGGTCTTTACTAGTGCTGATATCTTTTTCCCTTCGAATAGTGGAACAACTTCTAAAATGTCAGATACTACTTCGCGCTTGTCTTGCTCGTCCAAGGGATAAAATTCCCTTAGCCGCCCTTCTAGCATCGGCTTTCTTAAAAACTCTGGAAGATCTATGAGTGTTCGTATAATATTTTCTGCAGCGAAAGAAGTCATTTGCACTTTACGATGGCTTTCTTTTCTTGCAACTAGGTATAAAAGATAACTCCCATTGCACGTATACGTGGATTATATGGACCTATGTTGACTAGCCTATGTGTGGACTGCCTAACTGTCTAATTAATCTGTATTGTACGCGCTTCTTTTTGTATCCACTTATTGCTTTTCTAAGTATAAGACATTTTCTGAACTAGCCTTAAATAACCACACAATCCTACAATCAACGATGCCATGTACCGTAATAGTTGGCGGATTCTTTGGGGATGAGGGAAAGGGAAAGATTATCGCTTATCTAGCCAGACACTATAGCCCCACGGTTGCTGCACGGGGTGGCGTAGGACCCAATGCAGGCCATACTTTCGTATTAGATGGAAAAACCTATAAGGTACGCATGCTCCCCAGTGCGACATTAAACCCTTCCACTAGGCTATTAATTGGTCCTGGTGTATTAGTTAATCCACAAATTCTCTTGGAGGAAGTACGAAATTTTGATGTGGGTGACCGAGTTTTTGTTGATAGGCAGTGTGGCATTATCACGAAAGACCATATAGAAAAAGACAATACTGACTATCCCAAGTCAAGGCTGGGCACGACTGGAACAGGAACAGGACCAGCGAATTCAGAAAGAGCTCTTCGAACTCTCAGATTAGCAAGAGAGGTTCCCGAACTTTCCGAATATATCGAAGATGTCAGTAATGTCATTAATGATGCTCTGGATAGGAAGGAAAAGGTATTAATAGAAGGTACTCAGGGAACATTTCTTTCATTATATTATGGAGAATATCCATTTGTAACCTCGAAGGATGTAACATCTTCTGCTATTTGCTCAGACGTTGGAGTTGGCCCAAAAAGGGTTGACGAAGTTCTACTTGTGTTCAAGTCATACGTAACCCGGGTAGGACAAGGTCCTCTGAAAAATGAAATTGACGACTCCGAAGCAAGAAAGCGTGGATGGACCGAGTATGGAAGTGTTACAGGCAGACAGAGGAGAGCTGCACCATTTAATATGGATCTTGCCATAAGATCCATACAATTGAATAGCGCCACCCAGTTAGCCCTAACCAAGCTAGATGTAGTTTTTCCTGCGTGTGCAGGAGTAAGAGAATACTCAAAGTTGCCAGGCGAGGCAAGAAAATTTATAGAAGATATAGAACAAGAGACTGGGCTTAAGGTGATATTAATAGGAACAGGGGCAGAACTTAGTGATGTAATAAACAGATCATCGTCGTCATCGCTGTCGCCTAACCCTGTCTAGCTTGTGAACAAGAAATCTCCGGATTTTCCCAATGATTGTGTTTCATTCTTTCAGGATTTCACTATCGTACTTGTATTGGAAAAAGCTTGTGCTTGTTTTAGAAAATGAACATAGGAGATATAAAATTAAGAAGTTAAGGAATACTTCTAATAGCTCTTTGATAATGGTTTTAAAATACTGAGAATTGAAAGTCAAAGCTCCTTATTACGTTGAACTCTACAGCCTGAATGATTTTGGGAGATTTGTGTGTGCCCTCGAACGCACACCTATGCCTACATTTTCTTTATCTCTGGATTCAGATCAAATTCTAGCGGTTCAAGCTGATATCATAGACACAAGACCGATTATCTACTTTGTAAAGAACAATACAAAAACACAAGGGCAATATCTTGCCTACAGAATTACTGGAGGTTCAGAGGAAATTAGAATTGTTGATTCCGTAAACAATCCAAGTTTTGTCTATTCGCCTATTATCAATATCAAAAAGCTACCCTCAAGTATGTCGAAAAAAAACGCCAGGAAACGTAGGAAATCAGGATATACTGCTATAAAGCTGATGGATGTCTATAGTTTGGCCAAAGTAGCCGCATATAAATCAATCTATGACGAACCTCCATTGCCTATTTTTCTTTTTCCCAAAAATGAAAGTGTAGATAACCGTCCACGTCGTACCCCACATAGATTCATTATGGGGACTACAATAAATCTGACCGAAACAGACTCTTTATCTTATTTTTACTATATTACTACAAGGGAAGAGCCTAAATACAGTTATCTAAGATTTTCAAGCCAGAGTCCCGAGCAGCCAGCATTCTCCAATAGAATAGACGAACATGGTTACATCTACCTAAAGATAATAAAACTTGCACGTCCTCATCCGCTCGTAGAATTATATGACTAAAGTTTCAGGCTTGACCCCGTTTCAAAAGAGAATAACAATAAGTTCGAAACTAAAGAAGAGTAGGATTGTATTATCACTTGATCCAACCCCTCGGCCTGAACTAAAAAAATTTGTTATGAATTCTATCGACCAGCTGCAACGACACATTTGTGCGATTAAGTTAAACTTTCATCTCATCTTGCCATTTTCTAAGGTAGATTTAACCGAGATTAATGGCCTAGCTCACAAGTATGGATTAGAATCTATCGCAGACATAAAATTAAATGATATAGTCAACACCAACCATATTACTATCCATTATCTATTAGACATGGGCTTTGATGCAGTGATCGTTAATCCGTTCATGGGAAAGGCTGCCTTGAAGTCAGCAGTACAGCAGATGCATGCAAAGAATTGTGGAGTAATAGCATTAACTTACATGAGCCATCCTGGAGCCAAAGATTGTTACGGTGCAGATGTCTTTGATCACCGCAACAGAAAGATCATTAGTATGTATAAGCTGTTTCTTAATATGGCCATGGATGCTAGAGCAGATGGAATTGTAGTAGGTGCTACACATGCAAATATTCTAAGGGAGGTTTCTCGTACCAAACAGGTTCCTATTTTTTCACCCGGTATAGGAACGCAAGGGGGGAGGGTCGATATCGCTATTAAGAGCGGAACTGACTTTTTTATGCTTGGCCGATCTATAATGGCATCTTCTAATCCTGTAAAAGAGGCCAAAAAATTCCAACGACTAACCTCATTGCTATAGGCCGAAGGGGGGAACTTGATTCGGTTTACCATTGATA
>DASTUU010000489.1:0-2688 GCA_035759485.1 Nitrososphaeraceae archaeon | reverse complement strand
ACCTCCTTTAGGTAACGGTAGCGCATGCAGACAACCTTTATTCAAACAATTGCCGCACTAGCAATCGCACTTATAGCTTTACTTCTATTGGGTTTGGTATCTACATATACTACAAATAGCGAAGCAGCTGGTCAAGGAATCAGCAAAAACATATTTCAATTATCTGCTAAATTAGATAATTCCGTTAATCCCCCTTTTACGTGGGTAAATACTACTGACGGAGTAATTAATCCTACCTTGAACTTCAAAGTAAATACTAACGATGTTATACAAATTCAGAATCCAACTCAAACTCTACACCAATTAATTATAGACTCTAACGGCAAACAAATTGCGACAAGTGGGGACATAACACCTGGTAGTTCAGGTCAAGTCTCAGTTAAGCCAAACATGTCTGGAACATTCGGATATCACTGCTTATACCATCCGGATACAATGAAAGGAATAATACAAGTACATTGACTAATCAAAAAATTTGGTAAAGCAGGTATCATCCAGTTTTTATTGTGGTCTGTAGTACCAAGATTCACCTAAACTAATAAAATAAAAAAAAGAGAAATATGGCGATTTAATTCATTACATGACAACAACCTTTCCCACCAGAGTAGGATGAATCTGACAGAAGTAAGGAAATTCTCCTGCCTTAGTAAACTGGTGAGAGAACGTTTTACCTTCTGTTAGTACAGAAGGTCCTGATAATCCAGAATCAAATTGTTTTCCCATGTTTGGATCACTTGGTCCAGTACCAGATGTTACTGTGTGCTCCATGTTGTCACTGTTAGTCCACGTTACCGTATCTCCAACTTTTACATTGATTGGGTTTGGTGAAAATCCTTTGTCACCCAGAGTAGCTGCTCCTGGTACTATAGAGACCTTGGTTCCCCCTGCTAGCGGTTTGACTCCACTAGTTTGTGTAGTTATTGTATTCTGGTGTAATATCCCATATAGCACTGTTATGCCTAAGAGACCTTGGATCACAAAAGCTACTGCCACGAACTTTCCGAGTCTGCTATGGACTCTGTAAAGCCCGAGAGAGCTCTTATGGGATTTCTTCCGTAGAAGCATGGTGATTCCTAGACCTGATTGGACAGAAAGTAGTATCGCAGAGATCGTGGCCATCCCTAGGTGTGGAATTAGAGTTAGTGGCCAAGTCATGAACCGAGCATTTGATAACAAAACGGCATTTATTCCGATGGGGATAGCCACTGCCGTGAGAATGAAAGCTGCCATGGCAACAGCATAGTGGGCTCGATAGTACTTCCTCCTTAGTGCCTTGAGAAGAAAGGCTACAAGAACTAGCGAAGTAGCTGGGATAGCTATGCCCGGGTGTATCAAAAGGCTCGGGTTAATCAAGACCAGAGCCTATTTTGAATTTAATAATGGCTGTTGGATTCATACAGTATGCTAGCATATAATGAACAAATTACTTAGAATTATGTTGAATTATTGAAAAAAATAAGTAATAAGAATGGGCACCTTTAAGCACTTGTTATCTGCTACGCTGGTTTAGGAAGTACCAATATCTCGCCAACCATATTCGGCACATGTACGCTGCACCAGTACGTTATTGATCCAGGCTTATCCGCGATAAACGATACTGTATGAATGTGTCCCCTATCAAGTGGAAAGGTTCCAACACCTTCGACAGTTATGACATGGTGGGGACCTTGTACACCTAAGAAGTGAAGAGTGACTGTGTCGCCTTGATTAACGACTATTTGATCTGGAGCAAAGGTAAATGCTCTCATATCCCAAGCTCCTACTTTGTTAGGCGGTCTTAACACGAGCCCTGGTCCAGCAGGCAGCGTAGTATTTGGAAACGCCTCGGCTGGATGCGGTGGAATATTCTGGGTGCAATTATCACATGCTGCGCCCGCATGTATGGTTGTTGCCCCATCTAAGTGTACTGTACTTATCCAGAATGTCTTGTTAGTTGATTGGCGTGGAGTAACTGTTACAACAGTATTTGCTGCTGTTGTTGTTGCGTTACTCTTGGCACTTTGTGCTAATACGTTATGGGATGTTTGGATTTGTATTCCAAGAATCATAGCAGCAGACACGATCACCACAGCAGCAGTTGCAATTATGATTAAGGGTTTAGTTCTCAGTTGTATAGCTCTCAGTATACCAAGTCCCATTATTACGTATCCTATTACAATTACTGTTAAAAGTGTTGCTACAGTTTTATCCATTACTGCTACTCCTAATGCGGTTATTCCGATAAGTGCGCCACCCACTATAAGGAGAGTTGTTGTTAATTTTGATTTGTTTTTTCCTCGCATATAGATCCCAAATGCTAGGAAGAACAAGATTATTGATGATATACCAAAGTTAGATATACGAAATGGCTTCTTATCTATATTCACTGGTAAAAATCCATGTTTGCTAAACCGTTCCATGGATCCATCTGCAATATGGATCAGTAATAAGATCATCGCGGCTATAGCAAAAAATTCTGATATTCGGACCTTACGTGTCTTTATCTGGATGTGTGTCGAATTAATTATGTCATCCCCTAATTCTTGTAATAAGAACCAAATATAAAAATGACTTAACTATGTTAATGATCGTCCAACATATGGATAATATTGTCGTATTTCTTCGTTTTCGATCATATTTCGTTGTTTACAAGTTCTACATATCTCTTCAACCTGTTGAAAAGTTTAGTTCATTGCACCATTGCAGAAG
>DASTUU010000488.1:0-1983 GCA_035759485.1 Nitrososphaeraceae archaeon | reverse complement strand
CGATGAGCGGGCGGACGGCAAGCAACGAGACGCTCTTGCTACCATCCTGTACGGTGGTGAAACCAACGAGGGGGCGACCCATTGGTGGGTCTATCGGATGATGTCAAGCACCGTCCATCCCCCGCTTTTCAAACACATCGAGTTTGACGTGGATATCGAGCGCCGAAAAGCACGCATCGTGATCCCCGACGTGCTCGAGTCCACCGCCCGTCCGATCCGAAGCCCTGCGACGGGGGCTGAGCATCGCGTTCGCATCAACCTCCCGAATGGGATCGAGTTCGACCTCGCGGAGATCGGCAGTGGTACCACCAAGACGATGGCCTCAATCGCCCTCGACCTCAAGGACACCTACTTTCATTTCACTGTTCTGCGCCAGTCGGGTAAGGGGGTGGACCACTCACGATAGAATCCAACCGTGTCCACATCGGGGATCTTACACTCCCCCGTTATCGAGTTTTGTCGTAGGCGGGGCGTTAAAGATAGCATACGACATAGGAGGAGATGGATCATAACAGAATTTGAACGGTACTAGATACTGCAGAAAATGTCATGCGTTTATCATCACATGTAACCACATGCAAATTGCTAACGTCACTGTCATTGTTATAGTACTTTCTGAATATTCCTTATATGATCCCAATAAAGTGCAAAAAATGCGGAGACATTAACTATTTTACCTCCGAAGCATTGGGTAATTTAACCGATTTTGGTTTTAAATGTCGTTATTGTAATACGATTAATAGGATAACTATAGAAGACGGGGGAACTTAAAAAACAAGAATAGTCAGAAAACCGACTGTTCTTATTGGTAATTAGATTGATATGGTAAGAATGAGAATAAAAACAAAGCTAACTCTTCTATTTATTGCGGTGATTGTTGGAGTTATTACGTACCTAGTGATATTTGGATTCTAGTTAGTGCATAAAAGGAGCTATTAGAATCCAATAAGTATTATGGCTACGCTTGTTTTTTGAGTTCTCCATTTTCGATTGTTATTGTATTTATCGTACCGCAATTCTTGCATTTTATACCTAAGTCAGATATATTCCAAAAGGCGTGAGGAGTGAGATATCTATATTCTCCGCATTTCTTACAATATATGAAGGCCATAGAAGATATATCCAGATTGTACTTTATCAAGTACGATAACTTAATCCTTAAGGCGGAGTGAAAATTATCTTCTTCTCGTTGTTCTTCTGGCCGTTCTTCTAGCCACTCTTCTGAGAGCAGGTGTCATGTGTACTAATTCATGTATATTATCATAAATAGTTTTCGCCGAATTATAAATATGCAATATCCCACCGTACACTAATGACCAATGATAGTTATGGACTTACTTTGACATAGCAACCAACAAGTTTACAGTCCGACCGAATAGTTTCAGGTTGAATGCATCATCGTAATCCTTTAACGCATAAGGATATAAGAAAAACAGATTAAGTACGATTAGAAAACAAGCTAAGCTATAAACCTCCATCGGATTTTATCCCTGATTTTCTTTAGCACCTTGTCAATTTCATATTCATAAATTACTACTTCAACCCTTCAGGAGAAATTTATGAATTCATAGGAAATTAGTTTCTGACGACACATTTTGAGGTATAATCATATACCTTTATTCTTGTTTTTATTTCTCCTCCTTATTTTCTGACAATGGTTTCATCCAAGAGCAATAGTTCAACCAATATTTGGTCATTTTTTCTGTACTCTTAGCAGACTCTTTATACAATTTAGTCATCTTCTCTGCATTCATAGCCAATTCTTTGTACAGCTCTGTCATCTTCTCTGAGCTGAGTATATTCTTGATATATTTCAGTCATTCTTATTGTATATTTGACATATTCATTGTACATTTCGCTCCATGTTGTAGGAGAATATTGCTGCCATAAATCAGTGATTGATTTGGCTGCATTTGCATTAATATCAATAAAGTTTCTATCATTCTTCTTTTTCTTCTTGTGATTTTTATTATTATTATTATT
>DASTUU010000487.1:0-1257 GCA_035759485.1 Nitrososphaeraceae archaeon | reverse complement strand
ATTTGCTATTGCCACAGCTGTCAAGATATCGGAGGTCTGTTTAGCCATTGCTATATCTGCTCCAGGTGGGAAGATACCTTTTGGGGTGATGCCAACAGTATTCCACTTTGCGCCTCCTGTATGTTTAAATGTGACATATACACCTCCATCTTTTCCTATTGTTAACCCAGCAAGAATATCTTTTGTTTGTTGGGCCACAGCTATACCAGTGTTAGGAACAGCAGACGGTACTGTAGTGTTTTGATAGATGGCATTTGCATTTGGATTGTCCTTCGGAGGCCCACATCGAACACCTGCATTGACAAGTGTATTGGGGTCTGGTCTAGCGTCTTTTTGCATGGGTGTTACTAAACGTGGAGTAGCGTACGACGGTTCAACAAAAGTGGTGGAAGATAATATACCCATTAACATCAAACCTAAAACTGCTGTAATTAGGACGATTCTAACGGGAGCGCTATGCAAATAACAATTATGAATAACTGAATTATTTAAAGATAGTTGATTATGATTCTGATTACGAGCGTGCCTTCATCTTGTTATCCTACTCCTTCAGAACTTTTGTCTGAGATTCATACATCTACTATACCACTGTTACCAAGTATGCGACCGGTAGAATTTTTTGAAGTCAATGTTTCAGAGATTGAAGAGGAAGCGGAACTCATTTAGCTAAGTAGGAGAATGGTGTAATAAGATGTCACAAATACAACAACAAGAAGAGGATAATACCATAGATACAAAAATAAAAGACAAACTAGGAGCTGAAATGTACGAAGTTGTCAAGGTTTTAGCAATTATTTTGGGATTTAAAACCTTTGAAGATTATGTTGCCCATTGTTTTAAATGCTGAGATATTTATACATACAGATGACGAAAAGAAAAAGTACAGACAGGCTATCTAGTTACGGTTTCCAATATCCTAATCCTATATTTTAACTGCTTTAGTCGAAATGAGGGTGCATGTCCATACTTCAAGTTGTTGTACTGTGCCACTTTTAACACAATGCAGGGTTTGTGAATATGCAGGTCGTATTTGGATTGTTGTTGTTATTGTCGTTCCTATAGTTCGCTCCACCTTCTCCATCTCCTTCATCTCCTTCATCTTCATCTCCATCTCCCTCATCCGTTGCAATGTCAACTGCTTGATCCGTTACTGTAACAGTATCACTTGATATAATGACGGTAACACCTTTGGGGGGAAACGCATTCATGTCTGTATCTGTTGCTCCCTTTGTGCTAATACTTACGGTACCATTAGCA
>DASTUU010000486.1:0-4333 GCA_035759485.1 Nitrososphaeraceae archaeon | reverse complement strand
TTCAAAATAACTGTGACCAAATTGATTTGGTTTTAGCTGATATAAGAATGCGGAAAATGAATGGATATGACCTTGTAAAAAAAATTAAAGCTATTCGGCCGGAAACTAAGGTTATATTCATGACTGCACTCGAAACCGACCTGTTAGAATCATCTAAATTACTACCATCAATTAAGATAGACGGATTCATATCAAAGCCTGGGTCTTTAGAAAAGTTGGTGAGCGACATTAAGAAAATCATATGATATTATTGTTGGAAACAATATGAATTAGGTTTCATAGAAGCCAGTAGAATTAGTCTGCCATTCCATAGTTTAATTATGTGAATTCAGATGATTAACACCATAATCTATTACTATCACATGGAACAGAATCAATAGCTACTTCATACAAATCATTTATCTATGTTTTAGTTTAATGAAATTCTTATATATGATATAATATTTACATGATAAGCCATGAATACAAAACTTTTCCTAATAGCAGTTGCGGTTGTTGCCGCATTTGGTGTTGCAGCAGCTGCGGTTGTTGGCCCGGTTACTATAGCGACACCTGCATTAGCACAAAATATTACAGGCGGAAATGTGACTGGCGGCAACATGACTGCCGGAAATGTGACTGCTGGTAATGTGACGGGCTAGTAAACATCCTTTTTTTATTTTTTTATTTCCTATTTAGCAAATTTCTAAATTTTATAAAGCCATTAGACAAATTTATAAAAATATACATAATTATTTGGCCGCGTAGCATTTTTATCTAACATTTACTATTATGATATATAGTAGGTCTAGGTGGTTCCTTTAACTAAACCACTGCAGCTGCGACAATAGTTTTGTATTCATTACCATCTGGGCCTACTATAATTTGGTTGCATAGTGGCAAAGCTTACTTTGATAGTATTGCATTTAGTACTACTGAATTATCATCTTCGAAGTTTACCTGGCTGGGTGAATCATTCCATAATACTAGTGCATTGATATCACGAATTGTATCCATTTTGTTTGTAGCTGCAGATAATCCTGTTATCGTTCTTGTGAAGTCTGCATTATATAGTGTTTGGTCATTTGTTATTTGCTGAACTTTTTGAAGGTCAATAACTACTGCTCTGTGTGTCTGTTGTCCTTCAAGGTCAACGGCTACCAGTTTTAGTTGGTCATTATTTGAATCTGGTAAGTTAAGAATGGCGCCCCCACCTGTAAGCCGACATGGGTCAAATGTTGCCAATAGTCTTAGTCCGTTCTTTGCCATTGTGCTAGGACCTAAAGTTACTGTCTTTTCCTGTGGCGTGCAAGTAGTTGTTGCTGGCGTAGCTATTTGTCTAATTTGCCTGTTTATTTCATTTACAATTATTATGTTTATTTCAGTAATTTCTTCATCTGTAGGATGGCATGTGCCTGTTTCATCATCATCTATTTTTGTATAGCCTGGTGGACATGGTTTATCTGGGAAACATTGGCCGTTTTCATTCATTAAGAATCCATCTGGACACTTTCCATCTTCCGGCGGCGCACACTTAGGCAATGAAGGGTCAAATAGACAATCATCATCTGGTAGTTCACCACAACCAGGTGGCGGTGGAAATACATCTATGCACACCGGCGGACCATCATCCACAGGGGGTTCTGGTAATTCAATTCTACAATCAGGCGGGGGTGGGAAGACGTCTATACATACAGGCGGACCGACATCCGCAAGTGGTTCTTTAAAACCTTCTGGGTCAGGGCCAGGTGCGGGCGCAATAGTTCCTGGTTCCGATTCTAATCTACTGGGTTCTTCATCTTGACCAATGTCCACATCACCATTATCCATACTACTGCCATCGCTACTATCAACTTCTTGTGGACTGGAATAAACAGTCATAGGTGTAATTGTTATTGTCATTACCAGAACGGAAGCTGCAAAAAGTAATAAAAGATATAATGGAATAATAGGTTTTAAAGCCGAATTTTTACCTGTCAATTAGTATATATCTAAATAGAATATGCGCTTAAAAAGTACTAAATTAAATCTTCTATAAATTGTTCATATTACAGATTTTAGTTGGCTATTCTTCAGTTTGTGAACTGGAACTTTTATGCTATTGTTTATTTATAGTTACATAAGAACAATTTGGGCTTTGATTTTTGAACCACTTTTCCCGTCATTGATTTCCCCTGGTGAAAATCAGCGCCGAACTTTCTATAAAAGACGGTCAATGTAGGTCACTAGAAGAAGTTGTAAAATTTCTAATTGGCTATTATCAGAATCAGAAGCGGAAATGAAGTAAAAATGAAGTGACAGTGTTAAATGGATTTATTATAGTAGCATTTCTGTTAGTTTTGGGGGCACCCTATATCCTGGAAAACTAGCAGACCAGCTGAATCTATAAATTTTAGCATGAATAATATAATCACGAAGATTGCTGCAGTATATTGTAAGGTTCTTACAGCCGGCTGTAAGGTTTTCAAATTACTAAAGTCTTTATTTCTTGCTCCTTTTCTAAAAAGAAGGAAGCCTTGGCCGGGATTTGGACCCGGGACCTTTGCCTTACCAAGGCAACGCTCTACCAGGCTGAGCTACCAAGGCACCGGCATTCTAATACGCAGTAGGTGGAGTTACATTTAAAACATATCGAACCTAATCTGTACTCCAGCTAAGCATTATAACATGCGTGCTGGTTAACGCTTTAGTATAATGAGGCAAATATATATCTAAATGGATATCAAAACCTTTGACGAGTCCACACTAATGTGTTGTCCTTATGTGATACGATTAATACATAATTTGTAAAGTTTAATTACAGTAAATATCTTAAATCCGCTGAGATAATCGAAGCGGGGGTTGTAGAGCCTGGCCAAATATGGTTCGCTTTTTAGAATTGGAGACGCGGGACTTAAGATCTCATTCATGGGTAATCCCGTCCTTTAGAGGTTCGTGGGTTCGAATCCCACCCCCCGCACCTCATTTACAAGCAAAAAATCAGCATGTTATCCTTTCCTGCTTTGCTTGTGCTGCACTGCGCTCTTTATGAGTTCCTTGTGAAGTCTAATGTCTCCTGAGAGCTCAGGATGAAATGCAGTGCCGATGATATTATTGTATTTAACACCGACAATCGTTTCATTAATCTTGGCCAGCACACTTACATCATTTCCAATTTTCTTTACAACTGGAGATCTGATGAATATTCCTCGAAATGAGCCTTTACCTATAAGTGGAATCTCTAAATCTAGTTCAAAGGAATCAGATTGTCTTCCAAAAGCATTACGTTCTACTTCTATATCCAAATTGCCTAGTAATTGGTGTTTTGTATCACCGACAACTCTATCGTACGCACGCCTTGAAAGCATGATCATTCCAGCACATGTCCCAAGGGTAGGCAAACCATCAGATATGACCCTTTTGATAGCCCCAAATATTCCTCCGTGATGGATTGCAATCAAAGAGCTGATAACAGTGCTTTCTCCACCGGGCAAAATGAGTCCATCGATTCGTTCAATCTGTTCTGGATAAATAACTTTAGTAACATCACCTACTATCTCCATGTCTTTTAAAGCATTTCTTGTAGCCGTTAAATTCTCCTCTATGTCTCCTTGTATACCAAGTACCCCAATTGAAATTTTTTTATTCTCACTCAAATATGTGATCCACGTTCCTGCATCTTGAGTTCCAAATTTTTTGTGTCTAATCCAAGCATCGAACTTTTCTCATCAACCATTTTCTGAGCTTCAGTAACTATTTTTGCATCGTCAAAAAAGGTAGTAGCAAGAACAATTGCCCTTGCACGCTGGTCTGGATCGGTAGCCTTGAATATACCTGAGCCGACAAATACTCCATCACAACCTAGGTTCATCAAAAACGCCGCGTCAGCAGGAGTGGAGATTCCACCGGCCGCGAAATTTACAACTGGTAACCTATTCAAATAAGCCGTTTCTGCAACCAACCCAAGTGGTACTTTCATTTCTCTGGCTGCTCTAACAAGCTCCTGGTTGTCATGATAAATTGAGGAGAGCCTCCTTATTTCATTATTGAGTAGCTTGATGTGAGTAACGGCTTCAGCAACGTTTCCTGTTCCAGGCTCTCCCTTTGTCCTTATCATAGCGCATCCTTCCTCGATTCTCCTTAGAGCTTCCCCAAGGTTTTTAGCGCCATTTACAAAAGGAGTAGTATAGTCCCATTTCCAAATATGTCTATCTTCATCTGCAGGCGTGAGAACTTCACTTTCGTCAATCATATCTACGCCCGTAAACTCTAGAACTTTGGCTTCCATTGTGTGACCAATTCTACATTTGGCCATAATAGGTATAGTAATAGAATCCATTATATCCTGAATCACTTTAACGCTGGCAGTACGAGC
>DASTUU010000485.1:0-5500 GCA_035759485.1 Nitrososphaeraceae archaeon | reverse complement strand
AAGAAATACTGTTGCAGGTTATATTACATCGTATCTTAGAAAAAAATCAGGTCAACAAGAGGCTCAGGCTGAACCCCCAGATGAGGAAGCCATAGAGCCTCCCAGCCAAGAGATTGATGAAAAAAGTGGATCATGAAAGTATAAGGCTTTCAACTTCGAATCAGACAGACAGAGGTATAAATTCTTGATACTGATCCGACTACTCGGAAGTTGTAAAAAGATAATAGGATGCTCTTCTTTAACGTACGAAAAGCACCCTACATCCATAAACGAAATAGTTTCATTTCTCGATAAATCCGCATCTGAGCACGGGACCGCTTTTAGCCTACATAATATTTTGGTAGTCGTAAATGGCATAGATTCATCCATCTTAGATGCCAATGAATCCCTTGTGCAAGACGGCGATATTGTAACAGTGGTTCCCATGATCCATGGGGGCTAGTGATACCGATGCCGAATTCTTGACACTGGTCTACAAACAAAACACGCCTTACATGGCATATTCTATGCGAATGGATCAAATAACAGAACAGAATTCATAAATAGGTCTAATAGCTTTGTTAGATTTTCAGGCAAAAAGCTCCGATAAGTATTACAAGTTGAATGAAACATTTGTGTGTCTTATTGGCGTCCGAACGATAGAAGTAGTAGAAATTTCTGACTTTATTAGGACTCTTCAAAATTTTTCATTAGAAGGGGTAGTAATTCAGACAATTAATGCACGAGCTGCGTATGGTATTAGCCATTTACTTGGAGTTTTGAAAATTACCCTCGAGTGTCAAAAAAGAAACATTACTGTTTCTACAAAGCCAGAAATGGATTTATTGCTTCGACTTTCGTTGACAAATCAAATTAGTTTTGCATTGAATTATGCTGGGCTAAACATATTACATCCTGCTATCATTATTATTTATTCAACGGATAAAAAAAAAGTCGCTGGCGTAAGACAGAGAATAATAAAAACAATTCCTAACATAGACAGCACTGTACTGAGGACTAATATTGAAAGCAGGGATCACATTTTCAGACTCTTTGGAACAAACGAACGTAATCACATATTGCTACAAGACGACGATTATATTACACAATATCTTGTTGAACGATCTGCTCTTATTATGAAATGAAACTGTCGCCAAGTTTTCTCATTTCAATTACTGAGCTAAATATGTTATGAGGTTTAATGATAGATAATCCTGCAACATTCCTAATTACTTCTACTAAGATTATCCAGTCAGGGTTGGATAGGTTCACTTTCCTGTCTATCTCAGAAGCTATACCCCGTATCAGGCAATTTGAATTTATAGAATTGTGTCGCTTCTCGACTGTAATTCTAAAAGTCTGTAGCGGTTTTATCCTTGCTGATATTTCTCTAATGTATCTACAGATTATATCAAGTTCCGCCTGGGCAACCTTCTCGATCGGTAAGACCCTTAAGATATATTTGAATCTCCATGGCTCTTCTTTAAGCATATCCACAAGCATTCCTGGGACTGAGATAGGATTCAACTGAGTATGGCACACAAGTAAGCCGCTAATGGATGTGGACAGTATTTCTGCGTACGGATCTCCTAGTATGTCGATTATCTCGCTCAGTTCTTGTTCGGCTTGAATTTCTCTGAACCTGAAAGTTGACGCAATTATATTAAATGCCTTAATTAATCATACCTCCTTGGATAACGTTCTTCGAATATCCTCTGATTTTATGGCGCCTTCTCTGATAATGCTAAAAGAACCTTGCGTGGATAAATCGACTATAGTGGATTCTCTTCCATTATCTATGTGTCCCCCGTCTAGCATAATATCAAATCCCTTTAAAGACGACGATACTATTTGATGAATATCTCTGGCCGACGCTTGGCCAGAGATATTCGCGCTTGTTCCTACAAGATACCTACACTTCCTAAGCAACTCTAATGTACATTTGTTGCTTGGTATCCGAACAGCTATCGTTCTAATGCTCGAAACGACAAGAGACGAAATTCTGCGATCTAGGAGAGGGCAGACAAGAGTTAATGGTCCTGGCCAATATCTTTTCGCTAATACCTTTGCCCTAGAGTCTAGGAAGGCAATATTTTTTATATCTTCAACTGTTGACGCAAGTACTGGCAGAGGAATACCTGTTTTTCTTTTTTTAATAACGAAAACTCGATTCACAGCTAATTGGCTATACGGATCGCAGCCTATGGCATAAACAGTGTCTGTAGGGAAAACTATCACTCCTCCCATTTTAATAAGCGCAGCACATTTTGAAATATCATTGGCCCGTGAACACTCAAATATTTTTCCTTGCTCCACTTTTATATTGTCTCCTAAATTATGTTGCCATCCTGCTTACAGCATACATGAAAGTGCGTTGGTAATATCAGGGCAGACAAGTTGTATGTGTGTCTATCTGTTGATAAGTCCTGACCAGAAAAATAGAGAAATCATGACCGTCATAAACAGGTTTGAGTGTCCACAAGCGATTTTAATATTGCTTCTTCTAATTCTCCTATAATCTCATTACGGTTCAAAGGATTACTCTTAAATCTTGCTCCCGCGGCAAATTCGTGTCCTCCACCATCAGGAAGATTCTGAGCAATTCTTCTACAAGAAATTAAATTGTTGTTTCGCCGTATACTGACCCTGTTGTCCGAGCTATAAAGGATTACGACATCAGAATGGGTCTTTTCAAATACTTCCTGTGCAAAAAGACTGTTTTGTATGTAGGGAGAAGATTGGATAAAGGCTACCTTGAACCGACCGTCTATTTGCTTAAATTGAATCGTCTGAAAAGCCTCCACTTTCGCCTTCCTTTGGATTTGGGTGTAGATAACGTAGTCATTCTGCATATCAATGTCCCACAATATTCCTCGGGACACCTTCGTTGCGAGAGAAGAAAGCCTCTCATAACGGCGGTAGTTGTTATGATAATAGACGATGAGTTCAGATATCGGAGTAAGGTATTGATCGTTTGTAAAAAAGTCCATTGAGTGAGCCATGCCAGCTAATCTATTTGCGAGTTCGTTTCCCAACAAGAACTTTCCGTAGACGAGTTCAGCGGCGCATCTGTTCCCGGTTTCATCAAACATAGTTTCGACAAAAGGGTCTATCGCCAATTTTGCCGCTTCGGACCAGGGATGATGGTCTAACCAAACTATATCAAAACCAGCTTTCTTTGCTTCTGAAAAGGCATCTTTACATAAGTTGATTAGTGATTCGTCTTCAATTAAGGCTAGGTCGCAAATTATTATTAATCCTTTTTCCTGAGGAGTAAGAGAAATGGAAGAAACACTGAATGTGTAAACGAAACGTGCTAAGGTTTCGAAGCTCTCTTTATTATTTCCCAAGAAAACGGTTTTGGCTTGTGGATACCTAACTAAGGCAATAGCAGCAGAAATCAGACCATCCAAATCTGATTCATGTGAAATTAATAGTACTTTCATAATCATTATAACTCCTTAGATGGCAATTTCGTTGGATATATCTAATACGACTAGATAAACACTATCACCCAATTTCCATAAGGCACACTCAAGCGTGTTACTAACAAGCTTTGGCTCAATTTTGGCTATTATATCCTATTCGATTGCCTTTCTGTTCAAGCAAGCTTCAGGTGCTCAGTCAAGATTTCGCAAGTCCTTTGGAGTCCTAAATCTACTGCATAGTTTCCTAACCTCGGACCCTTATCTGTATGCAAAATAAGTTTGTATAACAATTTGAAAAATTCTTTTGGTTGAATGCGATTGTTTCTTGCAATTTCAAAAATTTTTGTTTGGAGAATTAGCGGGGTGTCAGGATTCTCCTCAGATCCAATATAGGATCGCAGAGTATCAATTAGCTGACCTAGAGCTCTCCTTTCATGTTGACTGAGAGATATATCAACTACCCCGCGTTTGTCAGATATTTTATCCTCTATCCAATTAGATGCAAGAGTAATTCTTCTTATCAAACCATTAGTTTTTTCTTTTGTCATATTATACTTTACTAAACGTTGGAATACTTTTTCCGCTCTTTCTTCCAACGGGAACAATGACGCTTGTTGAATTAAAAATTCAAAGGGAACATGAACCTCAGGAAATTTTGGAGGTTTCAAATGATTTATGTATTGATAAATGCCACTTATCTTTGCCAGTTTCGCGCTATTTTCTTCTCTGATTTTGCCAAAATAGATGTCTTCATAGAAGTCATATTCGTTTATTAAAGAAGGTATTTCCTCTAAACCAATAACACGCGTTCCTACTATTCTCTTGAAGAAAAGCAATATAAGCGACTGTGGTGTTCCATATCTTAACCATTTCTGAGGCGTAAGGACGTTTCCGGCAGACTTGCTTATCTTCTTGCCTGCGCGGTCTAGAAATAGTTCATATTTAACATGAAAAGGATGAGGAAAGGCCAAAACTTCATCGGAAACCCAGTCATTTACGCGGACTGAATCCATTATGTCTTTTCCAAAAGCCTCAAACCTGATGTCTAATGCCGCCCACCTCGCGGCAAATTCAACCTTCCATGCGAGCTTGCCTTGCCCTTTAACAATACTCGCTTCGCCGATGTGACCACAACCTTGGATATAGTTATTTCCTACCTTAGACCCGATACAGGAATAGGAAACCTTCTTCTCCTCATAAAGGTACTTTTCGGCCCTAGCAACGTACAACCTCCCGCATGATTCGCAGATGGGAAAATAAGGCAGGGCTTCAACGAATTTTTCCTGTCCAACGAGCTTTGCTATTTTTTGACCAAGAGGTTTACTTTGTCTTAATATGGTGTCAATTTGATCGAGGAACATTCCTCTTTGGTATGCTTCGGCCGCGCTCTGGAAGACGTATTGGACGCCTATGCTATCCAGTCCCTTTAGCAGGGAATCTGTCATATGGTCACCATATGATCTATGACAGTCTCCTTCGGGATCTGGAATTGTTGATACGGGCTTAGCTATATATTCACCAAGCCATGATGGAAAGCCACTAGGAATTTTCCTCAATCCATCCATGTCATCGGAGTATGCCACTAGATACGATGTGTAACCTAAATGTCGCAAAGCTAATGATACACCATACGATCTTACTGCGTCCGCCATACTTCCAATATGCGGAATACCCGAAGCTCCAAGACCACTCTCTACTTTTATTAATTCCAAGGATCTGCCTAAGTTCCTTTCACGGTTTATAATAGAATCAGCAATCTTGTCCATCCATGTGCCTTTGCCAATTGTTTCAATATCAGGGCCGCGCAAGCCTCATCACAAGTTCTTGGTCATATAAGGGCCGTTTCTATAGTATCCAATTTTCCTATAATATTCTCTTGTGCCAACAGCACTTATAACGGATATTTTTTTCAAACCAAATTCATCCCTTACAATACGCTGTGCTTCTTGCATTAGCTTTACTCCATAACCTCTATGTTGATAAGAATCATTTCCCGGAATACACCCAATATCCACAGAAACACCATAGACATGTAATTCTCTTATTATAGCTGATTTGCCGCATCCAGAAAAGCCTTGCCCTTTAATTTCCGG
>DASTUU010000484.1:0-1007 GCA_035759485.1 Nitrososphaeraceae archaeon | reverse complement strand
AATGGCCCAAATACCGGCATTAATACCAAAGGAAGTAGAGATCCAGAGACTAAAGAAAATTTACATAATGGTCATTATGTTAGGTTCAATAGCAGCATCAGTCGAGGTAGATAACTTCGTTGATGGATCTTTGCACCAAACAGCGATTAGAGACAGTGCATTTACTCCTGCTCACTGGTGGTTATACAGCCACTTTGTTGCTCTGCCACTAGGTTGGGGATTTGTAGCAATGTATGACAGAAGAGTGCCAATTTTGAGAGGACCAAATAATTCTATGAATACAGGATTGAAGATAACTATCATTGGATATCTAGCAACCATGTTCACCATTGGAATCAACGAACTGTGGCACTTCTGGTTCGTAGAAGAAATATTTGCAGTCCCTAATCATTGGATGTTTAACATGGGAGTTGTTGTAGCTTTCATGGGTGCTCTCGCTTACGTGGTAAGAGTATATGCACGTCTAGTAGAGCTTGGTGCAGAAACACCAGCAAAGAACCCCTACGTAGCAGAAATGTACAAACTTGCTCTGGAAGGAAAGCTTTACAGCAGATCTATCCCATAAATTTTTTCTGGAACAAGAACTAGAGTTAACCACTCTAAATTTTTGAGTGTGGCTAACCACAAGATATAAATTTAATACTAGAAAATGAAGCGTCTATAATATGGGTAAAGAAAAAGTCATTCTTGCATATTCTGGAGGTTTGGATACTAGTGTATGTATAAGATATTTACAAGTTTTACATGATTTAGATGTTATTACAGTAACGGTTGATTGCGGTCAGAACGACGACTTTAGAGAAATTGAAAAACGAGCCGTCTCTATTGGTTCTATAAAGCACATAAATATCGACGCGAAAGAAGAATTTGCAATAGATTTTGTTGTTCCTTCAATTAAGGCCAATGGTCTATATCAAAACAAATATCCTCTAGGCACGGCTTTGGCTAGACCCCTAATTGCGTCCAAGGTTGTTGAAGTTGCGCACAAGGAAGATGCCCCATATATT
>DASTUU010000483.1:0-8299 GCA_035759485.1 Nitrososphaeraceae archaeon | reverse complement strand
TCAAGGAAGGAACCAATACCGATTCAAACAAGTGTTGCCAATACTCAATCATTCATACCAACGTCAGATTATTATGAATCAGTCAGATTGTATAATCAGCTATCTTCTAACTGATAAGATGACAAATCAATCAGAGATATTCAATCTATCAATAGCCAACAACAACAATAATAATAATCATCGCAAGCGATTTAGTAGCTTTGACTTTACGATATCAAATCAGTTTACTGGCATAGAGTGGTGGAATAAAGTTGGAAACTTTCCATATCCTATAAGATTTAATGTACAAGTGTCACAGCTTTTGTATGGACGAAAAGATGCTGCATCTAAAGATGCCAGCTCCATCCTCTTCAGGCCGTATAACGCTTTATCATCTGATAGCGACAGATTAGCAAAGCAGTATCCAATATCATTTGCCAATTCCAGAGTAAAGGAAGATGACGGCTGCATCTGTTACGATATATCAGATGGCATTTGCACAAATGGAATAAGGTTTAACGCATGGCGAGTATAACATATAGCTAGTTTAATGTATAGCCAAATAGAAGTTGTTTACCCTGAGGAACCACCGCATGCGCAGTACCCAAATTCATCGATTCGGGAATCACAACAGATGCATCGCTCTTGCTCAGTATTGTCCGCTGTTCCTTCTCCCTTTTTTGCACCTTCTGTCCCGCCATACATAACCTCGTCAGCATTCTTTCCCCAAATTTTTTTATGTATATTTATGTCGTCAGGTATTTCTTTACTATCCATATCAGCAACATAGATTTTCGATAATCCAGTATTTATCTTATAATAATCCTTTCTAGTTTTGTTGAGTTTAAATCAAATTTTTGCCAGTGTAATGGTTTATTGACATTGGTATGCCTAAATGGACTGCTTTGATTTATCTGGTGTTTTCAAAAAAGGATGCTGATCCTAGGATTTGCTTTATATGCTCAGAACAAACAAATCAGGAGGCATTAAGGAAGCATACTAAGTGAAGAGGTATTTGAGAAATACATTAGGCAACAGCCCTTTCTATTATCTTTACCAGAGAATTAGCAGAGATAGGTTTTTCCAGGCTCTCTATAATGCAATCCTTTATTTTTAACTCTTCAAGCAATTCTTTGTCAGCATCACACGTACTCACTAGAATTGTACTTGTTACCCTTTTTTTGCTACCACTCAATTCTCTTATTGTAGTTGCAACTATGTCGCCTGGCAGATCCTTTAATCGGTAATCAACAAGTAAAACATCTATTTGATTTCCTGTTACTTTTTCGTTAATGTATCTATTTAGACATTCCTTTCCAGAATCAACTGTTATTATGTTATATTTTGAGCCCAATACTTGTTGGAACAGTTGCATTAAAGTTAGGTCGTGTTCACATATCATAATCGTATTTCTATTATCTATGTGAGCAGGACTCTTTTCGTTCATAGATTATTAATATTGAAACAATAGCGCTACTAAAAAGGTCTTGTCTGCTAGTAGTATAGCATACGAAGTCTTCACACCAATTCTGCATTTCTTCTTACCATATCTTTTATCCCTATTGGCTTTGAAATAATGCATTCAAATTTGTAAGCCCTGTTCGCTTAGAGCCAAATAATTCATTGGAAATGCGCTCATGGAGCAAACCTTGACTCTTCTATTTTTATCTCTGATTTTTTCATATAATTCAAACCCGTCCATATTTGGTAGCCTAATATCTAATAACACTAAATCATACAAGTCAGTTTTGAATTTTGATAATGCTTTTACGGGATCCTTATATGTATCAACGATAAATCCATCTTTTTGAAATGCTAAGGACCTTCTAAGGACTGAGCAACGTCCACTTCATCGTCTACCAGCAATATCCTCCCTTTATATTATAGGAGGGAAAATACAGGGCTGCTTTTGATTCTGCTGCTGAGGACAATGTTCTCTATCTATGCATCATATGATCATATAATAATAATCATTCCAATTCAGCTTTTATTTTCCTAATTAAATACTCTGAGGAAACCGGTTTTTTAATGAAACAGCCAAAGCTAACAGAGGGATATATTTCTCTCAATGCTTTCCAGCTTACTTCGGCTGCCGACATAAAGCAGATCTTGGGATTGGCGTCAATTTCCATGATCTTCGTGGCTAGATCAAAACCATTCATTTTAGGCATTTCGATATCTATCAGTAGTAAATCGTAGAAGTTTGGTTTGAATTCTGATAACGCTAACTGAGGGGAATTATATGTATGTACTTGGAAAGATGTTCTATTGGTAGAACGGTCATTTTCGTACTCAAAACTGCTCTTAACTGCTAGAGTAGTATCTTTGTCATCATCTATAATCAAAATTGTTTTGGTTTTCCTCATTATGTTATTTTCTGTGACTTGTCCTTCTCCTTTGTCAATATCTTCATTGCGAAAATTGTATAGATTTGGTTGGATACTCGTCATAACGTCTTTGTCATGCTCGCGGGAAGATACAGAATTATCATAGTTGATCATTCTTTCATTTTGTTTATCGTCACCAGTGTTGTAATCGTGGTAGTTCAATAGATTTTCTGTGTATTGTATATATTGCATAATATTATATCACTTTGAGTATAGACATCTTCATCATCTTCATCATAATACAAGTGCCATTGCTTCCTCTTTTCCCTCTTCTTTCCAAGGTGATTGACTCAGTTTAAGTGCTTCGTTGTGCAATTCTACTGCCTCCTGTCCGAATGCTTGAATTCCATATTGTTCCCCGTCCTCGCAGGTGATTTCTATATGACAGTATTCAATCCCATTTTGCAAATAAGCTACAGTACGAGACATCTTAGTTATATGGCAGGCAAGACCTGAATGGCTTTCGCATTGCTTCTGTAATAGCTTTTGTAATGCCAGTACGCTACTACTATACGAAGTCATCGTTCAATAAATCCTCCAATTACTTCACCTGTAGCTGCAATTTCGTTTCGACCAACTATCTTGAACTTGCTTTTAATCCTGTATGTAATCTCCATTACAACTATTGTTGGAATAAAGCCCATTACAATCCGAGCAATAGATTCGTAGACCTCCATGACGGCAATAGATAGAGAACAAGAGTAGAATAGTTCTCCTTAGCTTCATTAGAGATTACTATATGCTAATTTGAAGTCTTAAGCTTGGTTTATGAGGAGTTAAAGCGAACAGATTAGAGAGTATGTTATATGGGTTTAGATTTCAACTCAACTATGAGAACTTCAGCCACCAACTAGAGATAGGGAACTTCAGTTTGTTACCTTACAGCTAGCATCATATCTAGCCACTATTAAACACTTTTTTGTAGTGTAGTTGAATGCTTAACATGAGCACTTTGGAGAATCTCAACACTTATAGCTATACTATAAAAATTGTTCGAGTATAGTCTCAAACTCTATCCAGCCATCATGACTATCAATGAGAAGATTAGGAATTTCACTTTTCGTATGCCTGTATGATTAATCAATACCATGCACCTATGATACTCAAACTCATGCTACGTGTCCGATATGTGGGGGTTAGCGTACCGAAGAAGGAGGTTAATTTTTACTTCTAAATGCTAATTGCAGGCATTTGGTTCCTTACTATTATCTATCATTTCTTTTCTAATCAGCAGACCCTTATTAATAAACATGCAATAGACTTCTGAATTTCTATATGATCTATCTTCTAGATTGTTAGCGTTGACGTGAACCCTAAAATAACCATAGGTTCTATTCCCTGCTATCATTAAGAAATCTAATATATCATTATCGTTGAGAATAATCTGACCGCTTTCTATGGCTTGCAAAGCCCACTTATGTGTTCCTTTGTCGTTGTTATTATCTTGGTCACCATAAGGAATGCTATTATTGAGGCTATTGCTAGATCCTTTGAACATTTTATCTCCTGATGGCAGCACATTAATATCAATAATAGTATCGACCTTAACTTTGTCGATTGGCAGTTTGAATGCCACCAAATATGCACTATTTTGGCCGTTCTGTCCTGTCCACCCTTTAACCGCTTTCATTAACTCCCAGGGCAGCTGCTCCAAATTAACTGAAGCATTAAGGATCCTCCGCACTGCATTTTGAAGAGTGGTTTCTGAGCGTCCTTCCGTGAGCGAACAAGTATGACCGTTTCTACCAACCACTTCTAGGCTTGTTCCACGCTCGTCGACGTATTGCGTTTCTATAACTATTTCCATACATTTTTCGCAAATCTTCGCCCTGTATCCTGTTATCTCTTCTCTCCGAGTCTCTTGGGAATTAAGAGAAGGAGGAACGAATGTGGATGAAGGGTATAATGGATTAGCATAGAATGGTGGAAGCGAGATAGATGGCACGATGGATTTTCCAAAGATTGCGGGAGTGATACTCCCAGAGTTATTATTATTAGGTAATTGTATGAAATAAGAAGGATTGCTGTTTGAAAACATCTTTATTTCTTCAACCTTCCTGCGTATTTCCATAGCCTCAACAACCCAACGATGGGTGTTATTTACAAATTCAGGAAATGATTCTAGGCCTTTTGAGAAAGACTCATGGAAAGGAAAAGGCCTAGAACCAACACTTTTACTCACTGAGTCTCCGGAATACTGGTTTTTCTTGCCTTTAAGCAGAGATACTGTTAGCGGCTCTCCCTCCTTATGCCACCTCTGGATATGTAACTTCATATTGCCTTTTCTTGAGGACCTGTGAGGACAGGAAGGACAGAACCATTTTTTTCTATCGTTTGTCAATTTGTCTCTGCAGTTACAGACTCATCCTTTAAAAGACTTTCAATCTCTGGACCATAATATAAACTGTCCTACAATAGCTATAGCACAACAGAATGAATACATTACATCTGATCCATACGTTTTAAGATGTGGTGTTTTAAAGTCATATATAAATAAATAATGAACCAAGGTAGTGTTGCTTCTCATGACGTGAAGTTGGCGCGGTTTCTCAGTATACTACAGAAACTTTATCTGTAAGAAATTCGAGTAGAATTCAGCATGATGCACGAAGAAGAATTGAAGGATAAATGTGCATTATGTGGACGTTTATTATCAAGAGGTAGTGATGACAGCACTGCAGGAAATCTCATTATTAAGGAGATAATCCAGAATACTGACTATAAATTCGACACCCGAGAGTGTGTCACGATGTTTAAAAGATTTCTTGATGTTTATGGAAATCAGTTTCAACCTTTTTTGGGAGATAAACAGTATATCTCAGATCCTTTCTGGAATAAGGTTCTTCCTAAAGAAGATGAAATCAAGGAAATCAGAGAACAAGAGAAAGCAGATCAAAAAATGTCAACTGGCGTCGAAGATAACTATACACAAAGAAAAAATGCCGCTAAGAACGAGAAATTAGAAGTTGTATCCCTGATTAAAGATTCTATTGAAGTCCAAAAACTGATAGTACAGCTCATTAAATCAGCCCAGGAAGATATAGCTCTTGCAGTTCCTACGACTGCAACTGACATTTTCTTTTCCTCTCAAGCACAAGAAACTAGTTCTTATACTACTTCTTCATCTTTTTCCTGTTCAGTATTCTTTCAACTGATAAAAGATTTAGCTCTAGATAATAAAAAGCTTAACGTGAGGATAGTTACTAATGCAAAGCGCCTAAAAAAGGAGAGGGGGCAAGATACGCAGGATATATTATCCAATTTAAGACAGAATGAAGATCTCCCCAATATTCATGTCAAATATATTGAACAAGACTATTCTTCTTTAAACGAAAATATGGTCATACTGGTAGTGGGTAGAAGTGCATCATTAGCGATAGAACTCGAAGAAAAGGATGAGAGGCAGCAAGAGGGAAGAGGAGAGTTGGAGTACAAAAGAGGCAGCTCATATAAAATGATAAAGTTAGCGACCTATTCTAACAACAAATCAACAGTATTATCTTACATTTCGATATTTGAAAGCCTTTGGAAGGAGATAGAACTCAATGAAAAGATTACCGCCATTCTAGAGGAAATAAAAAGACGAGAGAATATCGAAAGAGATTTTATCAGTATGGCAGCGCATGAATTGAGAACGCCCATCCAACCAGTATTGGGTCTGGCTCAAATACTTCAGTCTAAAAAGGTAGATACAAAAGAGCAAGAAGAACTTTTATCAGTTATCATCAGAAATGCAAGAAGGCTTAATATCTTGACCGAAAATCTTCTCGACCTTGCAAAAATCGAGAGCAAAACGCTAAATCTACAGAAAGAAACTTTCAGTATACCTGAAATGATATTCGACGCAATATCGGATATGAAAAGTCAGCTGTCTTCCCATCAAGTTACGGTAAATATAGAATATAATGATGGCTCTGCAAAGGATATCCAAGAGGATATTATTAATGATATTAGTGGTAAGATTATGGATCGAGGTGGAGATGCCTTTCTTGTCGAGGCAGACAAAACAAGAATTATGCAAGTAATTTCCAATCTGCTTGCCAATGCAATTAAGTTTACAGAGAAAGGGAAGATAGTAATTGGCCTTCATAATCCAAACGCCGCAAGCCAGAAAGAAGAAGGAGGACAGGCAGGAGAAAGAGAGGTAATTGTGTCCTTTAAAGATAGTGGGACTGGAATTGACCCAGAGATGAAAGACAAGTTATTTGAAAAATTCGCAACAAAATCAGATAAGGGAACTGGACTTGGTCTCTTTATCTGTAAAAACATAATTGAAGCTCATGGCGGTAGGATCTGGGCTAAAAATAACCCAGAAGGAAAGGGCGCTACTTTTGCATTCAGCCTACCTAAACTAAAGAATTTACTAAGGTAGTTAATGGTGCTATCACTAGGGGAAGTTATTTATTTTTTATACTTCTAAACTAGTGTTACTAAAACGATAACAAAGTAAAATCCATGAGAAGAAGAATATATACATCTCTCAGATGCTAGGACCGATAACAGGCTATGGTATATCTACAACATTATAAGATGGCGAAGATGGAAAGAAAGAGCTCCACCATTATAGCTACTTACCTGTGTATGTATCCTTAACCCTGCTTATTAAAAAGACAATAATAACCAACAAATAGAACAATTGAAGCGGATGGATGAAAAACTGCTCAGGTGATCTCATCTTGTTGTTTTCTTTTCCAGATCTTACTTTCAAAGCATTTAAAAATAATAATATAATAGATGAATTATTAAACCAAAGAAATTTAGAAAAAGGAAACTTACCCAGGCTTACGAGGTTACTGATGACGACATAAATTTTTTCCTGGCCTCCTTAAAAAAGGTCGAAGGTGGCTATCCCAGGATTAGAGGTCTACAAAAATTACTCAGACCACGTTTAGATCCATTTAAAATAAATATGATACTAAGATATTTGGAAAGGTCAAAGAGATTGGAAACGGATTTTGACGGAAATATTATCTGGATTCGTGAGGACAACAATAATACAAATCAGCTAAGCTTGGCTGAGGGAGCCAACATATCTAAGGAATTTTTTGATTTTTTTTACAAAAAAGATACCAGTAAAGATAACTTGAATAAAGACAACCACAATTCAGGAAAAGAAGATGAGAGAACACCAAATTAAGAAATGAGTGAACACATCAACAGTCTAAAAGTCTTCGCTAATATAATTAGCCCAACATTTTAAAATGGTAAAATATAATAATTTCGGTTGTAAGCATCTTTTCTGTTCAATAGCTTCAATGAATAAAATCTGCTTTATCTCTTTTAATTTATTTTTGTCTATCTGCATACCTGACCTGAAAATGAGTGATTATTATGGAAGCTAGGAAAAATAACAATAACAATAACAATAATAAGTCGAACACAATAATACCACCTGCGCCCCCACTTTCATCCCTAGGTCCATCTGTCCCATTGTCAGATCCAATGATATATGTTCCTAAAATGATGTTTCTGACAAAAGGCAAAGGGACACATAAAGACTATTTAACAAGCTTCGAACTGGCGTTACGTGATGCAGATATAGCTGACCTGAACCTTGTATCAGTATCAAGTATAAAACCACCACAGTGCAAAATAATCTCAAGACAAGAAGGAAGAAAGTATTTAAGGCCTGGACAAATTGTCTTTACAATTTTAGCTCGATCTTCTACAAATGAACCAAACAGGTTAATTGCAGCCTCTATTGGACTAGCACGACCTGCCGATGACAATACCCAACATGGTTATCTATCAGAACACCATTCAACAGGCGAAACTGCACAGAAGGCTGGAGATTATGCCGAGGACATGGCTATGGAAATGCTCGCTACGACCCTTGGTTTACCAAACGATCCGACTCTTACATGGGATCAACGTGAAGAACAATGGAAGCTTTCCGAAAAGATTTACAAGACGCAAAACTTCACTCAATCAGC
>DASTUU010000482.1:0-22158 GCA_035759485.1 Nitrososphaeraceae archaeon | reverse complement strand
AAACCTACGGAGGTATCAAAATTCGATCCGATTTGTGTAAACGGAACTTTAAATGCTGTAACATTTTCATCGGAACACTCTGGAAGGCAAACGATTATTGGACCCGGAGCAGGAGGAATGGAAACGGCCAGCGCTGTACTTAGGGACTTAATAGAAATCAAGAATACCATATATGAAATATGACCTGGATAACATCGATTTTGATGGAGCCTAAAACTAAGCAGTCTAGAGCTGGTCTAGATTGGTAGTTTCAGTCTATAGTCAATCTCAAATACGTTAGTGACTTTGCGAAGAAATTAGTTAAGCCACAAATTACTTTAACATATCATATCCCAGGCTAATTAGATAACTAACGACGAGAACGGTTTTCCAACTGTTATTATTGCAAATGTAATGCTGGAGACGAAGACCAGAATGTCTAATAGAGCATCTTACCGAGTAGCTCATAGCACAGTTGGATGGAAATTCTAGATTCTAGTTAAATGGCGGTAACTGAATGCATACAAAAAGATGCTGGTGCAACTTATATAAGGCATTAAAGGTGCGACTGATAGGTGACATGTGGCGTCGGAACACGCTCGCTCCTTTGTCTAATCCATTAATTGGGGTTGTAGTTGGGAATAGAATAATAGTCTGGAATATAGATGACTCGAGGTTGTTATTCGGAAACGGGTATTTCGGTAAACCTCTCGGGATAGCAAAGCCCAAAGGGACTCTGTTCAATCATCCACTTGTTCTAGATCTTATCGAAGGATACTATCTTGCACTGAAATCAAAATTGCAACTACGTACTATCGACGGTAGAAGACTGTCGGCTTTAAATATTAAAGCCCTCTGCAAGAAACAATACGACGAGTTCGATACAAAATACCTAGTGTTCCAAGATTTGAGAGATCGGGGATATATAGTCTCGCCCGGTATAAAGTTTGGTTGCGACTTTGCTGTATACGAACGAGGTCCCGGAATTGACCATGCCCCCTACTTGGTTCAAGTATATAAGCCGGGCTTTGATATAACTGCGACGGCAATTGTACTAGCAGGCAGATTGGCAACAACCGTTAAGAAACAGTTTATCATAGCAATCCCCAAAACAAATGAGAGAAAGGTAGAATTTATTGGATTTGACTGGTGGCGCGCATAGCTCGGGTGAATTGTTCACAATCATATTTGGTCTGGTTAGTCCTGCTAGTAATCTGCTACTGCCCCCTCATAGTATTCCAAAGGATTGACTTCTGATTCTAAGCCAGGAATATAGTTAACAACGATGGCGGATTTGACTGCAGCGCCATTTGATAAACGGCTGCAATATAGAATAGGACGAGGATGTCACTCTGCATTTTCCTTTCAAGGTTTGAAATGGCAGCGTGACCTTGCGCTTTCTGCTATGAGTTGCTAGCAGCCACGATAAATTTTCGGGCTATCACACGAAATCAGGATATGTGAGGCAATTACATATCTATATCATTTACAAATAAGATCTCTTGTATTTTGTTCCATGACGCTCGGAATATGGTCCTTGTTTTGTGGCAAATCAAATCCCACAAAATTTTCTCCCGAAATGGTCAAAACTGTCGTAAACCTTCCAGAACCCTGGCCAAGCCACCCTTTGTATCTAATAGAGTTTTTCACAATGTCGATTATACTAGGTTTCTTGTCATCTACTTCGTCATAACATGCAAGTATTTCGCCAAACTTCACCTCTGCTTGCTTGTTAAACTTTGTTAAATAATAAACGAAGAGTGCTGTCTTTTCATAGTGGTTGGAAGGGCTCTTTTGATTGTAAAATTCTCTTAATCCTATTTTGTTGCGATTCCCTTTCAAGTCTACAGGTATAGGTGGTAGGGCTAGATGTGTTCTGTTTAAATGCCTGCTGGTCGCCTTTGCGTGCGGTGTTATCATGCTCGTAAACCCGTGCGGCTGAGGATTTTCTTCCAGCCTGTACTTACTATCTGATTTTTTTATGCCACTAAGCCTTCTTGATACGACTTCTTGTATTGCAGATTTACATATTTCCTCGAATTTTTCCAAATGTCTTTCTACAAATGTGTCGGTTCCTTCGATCTCAACTATGCCTTCCTTTATATTGATCTTGAACTTGGCTTGCCTGGGACTCACCTCTTTATCCTCTTCTTCCACTCTAATTAACTTGTCGGTACAATACCGTAACCGAGCTGTTACTAATTTATGACAACAGGACACTTTTATCGATTAAAGGTCCAACCTATGCAGTGTATATGTGAAAAGGACTAGAGAATGGACGTCTTTATTAAAGCGACTTAGTGCCTAATGGGGATGGACTGTGTGCTAAAAAAAAGCTTATCTAACAATAGCGCAGACCGGTTGTCTCGGTTGTCTTAGAGGTTAACTTTAATAATGCACAAAATGTTCCTATGTCATGGAAGAGCATGCTCTTCAATTAAAGTTCTCTAATAAAGTCGCCCTAATTACTGGTAGCGGTACAGGTATTGGTCAGTCAATTGCAAAGAAGTTTGCTGAAAACGGTGCAAATATTATTATCATGGGCAGAAGAAAGGATCCACTTGAGCAGACCATAACTACATTGAAGAAGATAATGGCAGATAATGGCTCATCTGCTAGGATAAGATCCTTTCCAGGTATCGATGTTTCCGACGAGATCGGAATCAACGATATGGTAAAACAGATAGCGAAAGAATTTGGTAAAATAGATATCATAGTAAACAATGCTGGGGTGTCTGGCCCGGTTAAAGCATTTACAAATGCTGACGTTACCGAGTTTAGAGATTGTGTTGCCATTCATCTAACTGGTGCATTTTGGACCGCCCGACAATGTCTACCATTGATGAAACGTGGTGCCAAGATAATCACTATATCCACCTTCTTTAGTGAAGAAAATCGTTTTGAACAGAGACCTTACCGGTTTAGGACGCCGTACACAGCGGCTCAAGGTGCCAAAAATAGACTTACTGAAGCCTTAGCTTGGGAACTAGCATCCAGTGGCATTAGATCGATAGCTACTAATCCGGGGCCCGTCCACTCCGACAGAATATATAAGACTGTATATCCAAAGGCAGCAGCAGAGTTCCTCAGAATAGGTGGGTATGCAGAGCTATCATCCTCACAAATCGATTACGCTTGTAGCAGACTCCTTCCTTCGCTCGGGGAAGATAATACCACAATTTCATCTGCTCTAAGAGAAGTAGCGCATAAAATAAGTCAACTAGGCCCAGACACTTCAATAAAAATTGATCCTCTTGTTAAGACATTATCCGGATTGATGAACAAAATTCAAGAGATAGCAGAGAAGATTCAAAATAATACTAGAAATATGATCGTCGATAGGGAATTTCTCTCGCAAGAAGAGGTTGCGGACATTGTACTAAATTTGTGTGATGAAAAGATAAGCAGGCTCGTTAACGGGAGAATTGTGCCTAGCGATCGCGTCTTCTACCCGGTAAAACCTCTCATTAGAACTTCACTTGATAATATGTCTGTCCCTTTTCAAGTTTCAGGAAAGGTTGTCGTTATCATAGCGAACCCAACAAGTAAAGAGGAGTCAAATCGATTAAATTCTATAGCAAGATTGCTAAATCAAGAAGGCATAAAGGACCTGACTCTGTTTCTTCAACAAAGGCAAGCGGCCGACGAATTTCAAGATTTTTCTTGTACAGAATTCGATTTGTCTGACGAAGAACATATGAGAATTCAAATTCAAGAGGTTCGAAAAAAATTTGGGGCTATTGATACAGTCATTTATCTGACAGGCAACTATGATTACAATCGATCCATTCTTTCTCTTTCCAGGAAAGAGTGGGAATCCCTGGTGGACAAATTTATCAATATACCTGCCTTAGTAACGAAGGAGACGATAAATGCAATGTGTCCTGACGCGGTGCTAGAGCCTATCAAGTATAAGAATTCCAAGGGAAAAATTATTCTAATAGGTCCCGAGAGTCCAATGGGAACAAAAATCTCTGGACTTGTTCGAGCACGAGCGGAAATTTTTAGGGGCGCATTGAGACCATATGCAGCTACAGTTAACCAAGAACTCCTCGAGGTACTGGGTTCAAGGATTAGGCTGTTCCTAGTGCTGCCAGGGAACCTAGAAGGATCTGAATCGGACTCTCAATGGCTTTCCCGATCCGTAGTGCAGATAATCTCAGATCAGGTCGGGAATAATAATGATTGTATATTTTATGTAGATGAAGTTCGAAGGTGACTTGGCTACTAAAAGGATGAATCTAAATGCCACAGTGAAAAATTAGAAAGAAACTACTATGCAATATGGCTTAAGCTTTGGGACCAGGGTTAACTCAAGCCTTCAACCATTCGCATTCTTTTATTGGAAACGGGCGGGGTTGCATTTACCCATGAGCATAAGATCGGCATTAAAAAAGCTAACTATCATATCTAGATAGATGCTTCGCCAGCAGCGCTTTCCTTCGATTGCCCATCGACAATTTCGGCGGTGGCAAATCTATTACCTACTTGTGTTATCCTAATTTTGGCATTTTGACCAACTTTTCCTTCCTTTACAAAAATCACAAATCCATGTATTCTCGCAATTCCCTCACCCTTTCTACTTATTTCAGTTATTTGCACGTCATATTCTTTTCCTGCCTCTACAGGCTTGGGGCCGAAGCTATCATTTCTTCTGAATCCTTCCTCACTCATTCATTCTTCACACCTTGATCCAAGGACAAACAAAACCCTATATAAACTGTCAAAAATGTCCCTTCCGGTATAAAATTGAAACTTTTTTTAAGTCCCCACTCTAATTTTATCGTCGCAAATTCCACGGAGACATTCAATTGCGGACAATGATGCTAGATAGCTCGTCTTGGGGTTATGTGGGCTCGGAACGTTCCGTACTGCTATCAACATTTCTCCGAATTTACCTCTCGCAATAATTTCATGTTCGTTTCGGTCAGTATCAGGATCTGCTATAACCCTTACTCTGGTTTTTTCGGTTCCGACTCCTGCCAAGCTAAGCAATATAGCAACGTTAACGTTTGTAGGGAACATTTTGATGGCATTCGATGCATTTCCATTGTAAAGCAATTTCCTGTTTCTTATATCTTCTGGTCGGATCTTACTCGAGTCAAAAAATGGGGCTCCCGCTAGGGACTTAGGGTTTTTCGTAGTTGTGAGCATCACAAATTCAAGATGTTGTTTTACACTGCGTAATGCATCTATTCCTGCAACTGCACCCGTTGGGAAGTAAATCTGGCTATCGTGTTCTATCACAGCGTTATACAATTCTTTCAACAAATGGACATCGGATAGTGCACCAATACTCATTATCATAAGTCTTTTATTTGATGAAACAATTTTCTTGGCAAATGTCTTAACCGCGTCCTGTGAGGCAGCTTCAACGACGATATCTGCTTCCTTAAATTCCGATGAGGATATGAGCTGTGAAAATTTCGAAAACACGGAGGGATAATTTTTGAGAAGTTTTTTTCTCAAATGTAATGAAGCACTGGTTATTGAGTCGAACAGAAAAACTATTACAGCATTCTTAATATGGGACTTATCTATAGCTAAAGCCAGCTCAGTTCCTATGGTCCCACAACCTATGATTCCTACTCTTCTTCGCATCTGTAGTTTAAATGAAAGCCCAATCTATAAAAAGACCATTAGTTGATACACTCAACAGTATGATGAATATGATTGCTAGCCCGGCGTCTATTACTATTAGCGTCTGCCAGCACGCTCAGGTTTCCGTTGACCAGGCGATCTCCTTTTTTCAAACCGCTTAACAAAATTATTCCTGTTTCGTACCCTGGCTATTGAACTGACCCTCTCCCTACCCTCGATTTTTGGGGTCTGACCTCTGACCTTACCGGCCTTTGTTAGAGATCCATGCGTCGGCATGCTAATGCTTTCAGTTTAAGCCTAATATATGTGTGGTCTAGAAACTCTACGTCTTTACAGATGTCTAGTGGGCAATACTTGCCGCGACGTACATTCACGGGGCAAGGTTAACCTCAATTATACTACTTTAAATGCCTCGCAATGGTGATAATATTTACTCCAAGTTGCAATCTAGCTACATCAAAGAACGAATTACTATGTTGAAGAAAGAAAGAAAGGCGATCATTCTGGCACATAACTATCAATTACCTGAAGTCCAGGAGATAGCTGACTTTGTGGGCGACTCATTGGCACTTTCTCAGGCTGCTGCTGAAACTACTGCTAATACTATAATCTTTTGTGGAGTGCATTTTATGGCAGAGACTGCTTCCATTATTTGCCCTGAAAAGCGGGTCTTGATACCTGACTTGGAAGCTGGTTGCTCACTGGCATCAAGTATTAATGCCACTGAACTAAAATCTTGGAAGACAGAACATCCAGACGCAGTCGTAGTTAGTTACGTCAACACCACCGCTGAAGTAAAGTCTTTGTCTGACTATTGTTGTACTTCTTCGAATGCGGTTCGGGTAGTAAATAGCATTCCGGCTGATAAAGAAATATTGTTTTTACCAGATATGTTCCTGGGATCTTACGTTGCAGAAATTACTAAGAGGAAAAATATATTTGTCTGGCCAGGAGAGTGCCATGTACATGCTGGTATTACAGCACAAGATATTAATGATATGTTGAAAATGTATGATTCCGCAGAGTTACTTGTGCATCCTGAGTGTGGCTGCACGTCCTCCACTCTATATAATACATCCTCTGGTCAATTGCTGAAAAAAACCTACGTACTATCTACAGAAGGTATGATGAAGCATGCAAAGACTTCACATGCAAAACAGTTTTTGGTAGCAACCGAAACAGGGATTTTGCATAGAATGAGGAAGGAGAATAAACTTAAGGAGTTTGTTCCAATCAAGGATGATGCTGTGTGTAGGTACATGAAAAAAATAACACTGGAAAAAGTGTACAACTCTATTTGCAATGATGTCTACGAAGTAAAAGTTCCAAAGGAGATAGCTAAAAAGGCGCGACTCTCAATCCAAAGAATGATGGATTTGAGATAGCGCTGAGCCTGCTTTGTGTATTTATATTTCAAACTGAATTGGCCTTTACCGCATAATCATTCGGATGGCATATTTATTTCTAGATTCCAAGCTGATCATCTTTAGCGAGTTGCAACCACGCCAAGATTAAGTCGGAATATGGCGTTTAATCTTATTTGCCTCCCTGTTATCCACAATCTCTAAACTATAATCAACCGCAGCAGGAGAATGTGTCAAGTGGCCGACCGAAATGTAATCCGGTTGTGCCTTCACATAGTCTATAACGTTGTCAAGAGTTATGCCTCCAGACAATTCTATTTCGATGTCTTCAACCGCTTCTAGTGCTCTTATCGCTTTCACTCCTATTCGGGCTTCAGAAGGAGTAAAGTTATCAAACATAATCACATTAGCTCCGGCTTTCGCGGCACATATAGCCTCCTCGGTATTTTTCACTTCGCATTCAATTCGTACTGCTGAACTTAAGTTGGCCTTTGCCATTCGTATGCTTTTATCGAGTGAATTTGAGATAGCCAAATGGTTATCTTTTATCAAGACCATATCATCCAATCCCATCCTATGAGGATATCCTCCTCCTGTTGTTATTGCCTTCTTATCAAAAAATCGGAGGCCCGGCGCAGTTTTTCTGGTGCCCGCGATTTTAACCTTGGGATAGTGTTTTTCGACTAGGTTAACAAACGATCGAGTAAGGGTGGCTATGCCGCTCATCCTCATAATTAGATTGAGTGCAGTTCTTTCTGCCTTCAGCACAGATCTTGCCCCACCTCGAACATGCATTACAATATCATCCTTCTTAACCCTAGAACCATCTTGTATGAATAATTTAGCACTACAATTGCATACGTCGAAAACGATCTGAGCCTCATGAAGGCCGCAGGTGATGGTTTCCTTTGAATCATTACATCGAATTACCGCATTTACTATTTTGTCTGGGGAGATAATACTATTCGTCGTTATATCTCCTGATCCTACGTCTTCCACTAGAAACCTTATTATCGAGCTGCGCCTTTCAAGGTATTCGGCAAGACCATACATTTTGTTACGAACAAGCTAAGAAACTTTTAATGCGTACTTGTGTGCGGTATGAATGTCTAGCAGCGATGCTATTTTTGACCTGTTAGAATCGAATATCAGGATAACCCCGTACCAGTCTGGAGTCAATTCCGAGGATTTACAGATAGGACAAACTTTACCCATAGTTACAGCTTTACACTTTCTACATGCTACCTCCCTGGGCATTACTTGCTGCTTCCTCCTTTCTTTTCCTTTGCAGGAACAGAAGGCTGAGGCTGTCTAGCCTTCTTTATTTCTTGCTCTATCCATTCTAGAGCTCCCAAGAATGGTTGTCTGCAGGTTATACCAATTTTTCCCATTGCCGCTCCTTTTCCTAGGCTTACCGCGGTTACACGTGAACGTATTCGAGATCCTATTTTTAAAGACCTCGCTGTTTGATTTGCTATAATTACTCCCTGTTTGACATCACTTTTAAGATAATCGTCGGTAATTTGTGAGAGATGCAGTAACGCGTCAGTGGGTCCAATCCTGACGAACGCCCCGAAGTCAGTTATTTCCACAATTTCGCCGTCCACTATTTCCTGTAAGACTGGAAAATATGTCAAGGCCCTAAAACTAACCTTGTGATAGGTTGCTCCGTCACCCGCAATCAGCTTCCCAGTGGAATTAGCATAAGCACTTATAATCATTATTACGTATCCTATTTCAGGACTGATCATACTTTCATATTTTTCCTTTAGGATTCCAATAGCGGTATCTTTTAGAGAATTAGTAAGTTTGTTAGGAGGGATCCTGACAACATCAGACATATGCACGATTGCAAACATTCTTAATTAACAAATCTTGGGTACGTGGTACAATTTATGAACCTTTTGATAATGAACGTAGGGTTATTAGTTTACCTACAATTATCAAATATTGGATCTGTTGCATATATTGAATTTTAGAGATGAGTCGGTTATCTCGAATTTTGCTTCAGTATCAAGCATAGTCTTTAGTGCGGCGTAAAAATACGCTTGGAAAAAGACTGAACCTTTCTTACCCAGACGATGCCTTATGACAATAGTTCTTACATCAGATTGTAACACTTCATCGTACGTTCCGAGATGGCCATATCTACAAATAATTTTCTCTATATATTCAAGAACAGAGTGTTCGTTAATCTCTTTCTTCCAAAACATTATTGTGTCGGAGGGAATAGTCTTACCTAGCTTTGTTCCTATTTCCAAAATTGAATTATCATCATATGTCTCCAAAATGAGGGTAAGAAATTCGCGATTAATGACGATCATGTCTATTTTAGATAGATATCTTGTGAATTCACAGTACCTTCTCAGTATTATTCCGACTAATGCGTTAACGGAGATTCCCATCCTTTCCGCCTCATCCTCTAAAACCTTTGATATTTCATTTTCAAATCGGAATGATCTTGTAACTGTTGATAATCGGGTGTCGTAGCCAACGTCGGATTTTCTGGTGCCCATTTAAGGGGTAGTTAGAATATTGAGTATATCAAACTTGTGTTTAATTGCAGTGCTCTGTGTCTTGTTGTACACAAACCGTACTAGCACGTTTGAATGTACACCGATTCCTTAAATGTACCGGCTCGCATGCATTGTCTATGACGAAAAGGATTTTGAATATTTCTGAACAGGGAATATCTTTGGATAAGGAAGAATGCAGTTTATGCAATAGTAAGGCAATAGTATACGACGCGGACAACAGCGAGGTGGTTTGTAGCGAGTGTGGTATGGTATTACATGACAATATCGAGTCTTTATCACCCGAGTGGAGAATCTACTCTAATGACGACATGGAAAGTAAGAGCAGAACAGGCATGCCTACATCACTTGCTTTTCATGATATGGGGCTTTCTACATTCATCTCCTACTCTAACGTTGACGCAAATGGAGCAACAATTAGTCCTGAACAATTAAGCAAGGTACATAGAATGAGAAGGTGGAATAAAATTTCAAGCAATAATAGAAGCTATCATAGAAATCTCAAAAATGCTTTCGCTATTCTTGGAACCATAAAAGACAAGCTTTCTCTGAGTGATGCATTAATGGAGAAATCTGCATACAATTATCGCAAGGCACTGGATAAGCACATTATTAAGGGTAGGTCCATTCGTGCACTTGTCGTCGCATCGGTATACGCCGCATGCAGGGAGCTTAATGTGCCTAGAACCTTAGATGAGATTGCCGACACAGTAAATGCTGACTCAATATTTGCAGGGAAGTGCTATAGACTCTTAGTGCGCTATATGAAACTCCATTTGCCTGTGATAGATTCGAATGCATATCTCGCAAAGATAGCAAATAAAGCGAGAGTCAGTGAAATTACATACCGACGTGGTCTAGAAATGCTCAGATTAATCAAAGAAAACCCAATTTCACATGGCAAAGACCCGAATGCTCTTGCTGTTGCAGTGCTTTATGCTGCGTGTCTCAAGGAAGGGGAAAAAGTTAGCCAGGCACAGGTAGCAGTGGCAGGGGATACAAGTATCGTAACTCTAAGGAAAAGGTTTCAGGATGTGAAAAGATTATTCCCATGACTCTCTAAACCTGAAGGGTTTAATAGGCAGCGAAGAGATTTTTTATAGTGAAATGGTAACAGTCGACCAAGTCCTGTCATCTTTACGAAAGGTAGTCGATCCGGAGCTGCATAAGGATATCGTATCTATGGGTATGGTTAAGGATCTTGAAATTACTGACGGCAAAGTTTCATTTACATTAGAACTTACAACTCCGGCTTGTCCCTTTAACAGCGATATTGAACAGGATGTGCGTGCCGCAATAGCAGGTATAGGTGTGCAGAATCTCGATCTAAAAGTTACTGCTCGTGTCATGGAGGGTCGCGCCATATCTATGGACGAATTAATACCAGATGTCAAGAATATAATTGCAGTCGCTAGTGGCAAAGGAGGGGTAGGCAAAACAACAATTGCTGTAAATTTAGCACTAGCATTGGCAAGAAGTGGAGCTAGAATAGGTCTTTTGGATGCAGACGTATATGGGCCTAGCGTTCCCCTAATGCTGGGAGCCCAGGAAGAGCCTCAGGTTGTCAACAACAAGATTCAGCCGCCCAATGTAGAAGGAATTAAGGTTATATCAATGGGTTTTTTTTATGAACAGTCTCAGCAGGCTGGTATTTACAGAGGCCCTATAGTCTCTGGGATCGTAAAGCAATTTTTAACAGATGTCGAGTGGGGCTCACTTGATTATTTAATAATAGATCTGCCCCCAGGAACTGGAGATGCTTCGTTAACAATGGCACAAACCATACCTGTAACAGGAATCATAATAGTAACTACCCCACAAGATGTAGCTATGAATGTAGCAGTAAAGGCTTTGGGTATGTTTAGTAAATTGAACGTACCTATTGTCGGTGTCATAGAAAATATGAGTTATCTCCAGTGTCCTCATTGCAATGAACAGATAAACATTTTTGGTAGAGGAGGCGGTCAAAAAATAAGTGAAAAGTTTGATATTCCTTTTCTGGGTGAAATTCCGTTATTTCCTCAGATTATGGAAGGAAGTGATAAGGGTAAGCCGGTTATAATCTCTGACCCAGACTCTATTCAAGCCAATGCACTCAGAAAAATGGCCAAGGTAACAGCAGGCAGAATTAGTGTTATCGCCGCTAGGTTAAATTTAGATGACATGTCAGAAGACGAACAAACCTCCACTATTTCACCAGAGCAGAAAAATGGTCCTTCCTAGTGAAATAAGTAGGTCACTAAAAGAACCGTTTGGCAAGCTCATACGCGATGAGGATATAACAAAAAAAAAATTAAAAATTACACAAGGGATTGTCCGGTTCTAGCGACGGTAGGGGACGCCACAACTTCCAAATTACTCTCGTTTGGAATAATTCCAGATTTGGCTGTTGTCGATGGAAGGGAGAGAAGAAAACCAATAGATAGCGTCAAAATCGCCTGTTTTATGTCAGATAGAGATCAAAAGAAGCTGTCCTATCTGCGCTGTTCAAATAAAGCCGGGTCCGTGTCAAGAAGAGCTATAAATACAATCAAGTATGCACTGAAAAAGCCTTTTCCAGTTCGAATATTTGTATACGGTGAGGAAGATATGCTCGCGCTACCCTTGTTCGTTATGGCACCTGATGGCTCAGTGGTTATTTATGGCCAGCCCCTTGAGGGGCTGGTTATAGTGAAAATTAACAGAGATATTCGTCAAAAAGCTCAGGATCTGATTTATAAGCTTACAGCCTTGGGTTGAAGCAACATTGTAATTACTTTCTTATCATATTGCAGCTTATGACCTCGTCATGCCAATATCGAATATATAGTGATTGAGCCGAACGGAGCAATTATTGAATTTTACATACCCAGAGCACATAACCTTTGTCCGAATCATATTATACTCACGAGATTGTTGTCGTTTGCATTTAGGCCACATTGTGACATTGACAACTACATTTTGAGATTGTAATGTCAAATGAGCAATCATGGGTACAATTATCTTTATAGTCCATAGGCCACACACCAGGACATTCCGTATGGTGCCCACGCTTACAAAAGAATGTCAAGCTCAAAACAATATCACATACAGTGAGTTGCATTTAATACTTTTGTCGACAGTCACTATCCGATAGGATAGGACAAAGACGAAAAAATCACTCAATTTACACGTTGTCCCAGCTAGTTGTTCTCCCTCAAGTTTTTGAAACATCTTCCCTCAAGTCTTATTCTACTTGTATCAGACTAAAACTCATGCCTTGTTCTTTGACTCTGCAGGTCTTTCTTGAGAGTCCACATTCCTAGAACAATAAATGCGGCTCCAATTACAAGAATAAGGACATCAGCCCAAAATAGCAAAGCCCAGACAGGATTTACCATCCCTGCCATGATAAACAATGTCGCCAGAAAAACGAGCGCTATTCCTGTAACCGTCTCTCCGTTTATTTTCCTCATAGTAATAATCTTCTTCATAGAATAATATAAACAATATTTCTGTATGCCTAGCCAATAGGCACCGTTATTACTACAAAAGGTTTCCTTGAAACCGCTAATGTGAGGTCGTTGTATAAATATTGACCTATGGACATATCGAGACTAAGAGAGAGGGATTCCAGGAGTCGGTTTAACTGTAACCTTAAGTTTAAAATTTGACAGGATGTCCTTGCATCTGTTTCGAATAGTAACCTCGGTGACGGCGGCAAGTGTAGAAATGTCCATCTGCAGTAAATTGATCCCAAGCAATAGAGCCGCCAGGTAAATGTATGCTGCAGCCAAACCATTTGGTGCTTTACCATCAGCTATAAGATTACTATTGGTCTTGTGTGCCAGATCAATTGCTAGTCTCTCAACTCTTGTATCGATCTTCGCCACATTAGCAAGTTTCGAAATATATTGATCGATTGCAAGAGTTACTGGAATTGGTTCAGACTGAGTAATCAAAGAAGGATTGAGTGCATGGGATGCAATGCGCTGGGCTGCCTCAGTGCCTAACGAATCTTGGGCTGTAAAAACACCCATTTCAATAACCATCATTCTATAGTACTTTGACGCAAGTTTCAATGTTGATCTATCTTCCTTTGTTATTCCCTCAGCTCTAACGATCTCCTCAAGCGACCTAACGATCGAACATCTCTTGCATGCTAGGTATATCGAGGCTGCCGCAATACATGTGATTGACTTTCCCTTTGCTTCCCTCATCGTTTCGAAATTCCTGTATAGCATTGCCGCAGTTTCTATAACCGTTTTGGAAAGAGACATTGAGGAGCAAATCTCGTTAATTTTGGATAAAACGTTCGATAACCTTCTTTCCTTCGGAGATGCAATCCTTATGCGTGAATGCCACCTTCGCATACTATTCATCTGTTCTGCTACTTGGTGGTTAATTGACCTTCCACTATAATCCTTTGACCCAATCCCAATTTCAGTTCGCAAGCCGTAATCATGGAGCGAAACACTCGTATATCCACTAGCCCTTACGCTCTTGGAATTTTCTTCTAGATCCAACGAGTGTGACTCAGGACCGTAGTCGAACGCCTGCTCCATAACAACACAACCACAGTTTCGGCATATGTATTCTCCTTTACTGTAATCATGAATTAGATGTGATTGACACTCTGGACATCTATTGTGATATTCGGATGTCATATTTATTCTGACGCCCTTGACGATGATTTCATGCCTCACAACAACCATGAGTGTAATTATAAAAAATCAGAAAAGACAGGCCTTGATGAAATTGAATGTTGACGAATAAACGCTACATCTATAAGACAGGCCACAATAGGCGTATGCAAAAATCGTTCGTAAATCTTCACTTTTGTCATACCGTTCATCCCATACGGAATACCATTGTATATATCTAGATGTGTCATAAGAATTTACCATTGTACAAAATAAATCTAGATAATAAATGACCATAACCTACGGCAGCGTAAGAGCTTGAATTATGCTCCACAATCCTATTATATTTACAAAAATTGACTATCTGCTTTAATACCGTCTTTATGTTCAGATTATCATGATTCGATTCAATAGCTTTTCGTTATATGGTGTTACACTGGTTATCACCAGCCAGAGGCAATAAAAATGTCTAGAAAATTAGCCATATTTTTATTCTGGCTCCTTGGTTTCAGCATTGGTTTCATAGGCTATTTGTCCCTGCCAGGTCTGACAGGTTGGCTTTCAACAGCATTGCCAAATTTTCTCAATCAATCGGTGGTAGGAGCGCTAATTGCAGGAATAGTGGGCTCAGCTCTCAGTACTATTACTGTATTATCCTGGGCTAACAGGACGTCTTGAATCTGATGAATTCAAATACTAACGCTCCATAATCAATTCTGTATGAGAGAATTTCTATTAAAATGAATAGCTAAAATATTATGGGTCAAGCGAGTCCAATTTTTTTGAGGAACTATCTTGTCGGGTGCCGTCAGATGATAACAATAAAGCTTGCTTGAAAAACCGAGTAGATGTAATTATGATATTTAATTTACTAATTAGATCTAATCTGATCATACTACAATGTGGATTGCTAAGATTTGGATAACGATACTAGGTCAAACCACACTTTTGTGTCTGTATAATGTTTTTGTACAATAAAACCACTTTTCTCTGCCAGCTGTTTAATCTCCTCTATAGAATACTTGTAGGAGTTTTCTGTGTGAATTCTTTCATTCTCTTTTAGGCTGACTGTCTGACCCAGTTCTCGTATATATATTTCTTGGTCGCGTTTTGATGTAATATACATCTCTATCCTTTTCTTCTTCTTATTGTATGTGGCATAGTGAGAGAAATCCCTCAAGTTGAACGTTCCCCCTAGGTCATTATTAATGCGTTCTAATAAGTTTAAGTTGAATTTTGATGTGATGCCGGCCCTGTCATTATACGCTGACTCTAAGATATGGAAATCTTTTTCGAGGTCAAAACTGATAAACAGATTATCTCCTGTTTCCGTTCGCATACTGTTTCTGATTGACCTAAGGAAGGATCTTGTCGTGTCAGGTTCAAAATTTCCGATGCTTGACCCTAGAAAAAACATGACCTTCTTCCTTGGAATGTGACTACTTGCGTCTATTAAACTGGATATCTTTTTTATTCCTACCAGATATTCGGATGCAATCCCTATAATATCCAAATTCCTGAATTTGGAGGAAAGGTTTCTGATGCTAGAAATGAGGGCTGTTTGAGAAATATCTATTGGAAAATACATAACATCCACACCCTGATAGAAAAAGTGCTTCAGAATAATTCTGGTCTTTAAGGAACTGCCATTTCCAAACTCAATCATACTAGCACTAGCAGATTTGAGATGTGAAACTATATCCTTGGAATACCTCTCTAATAGCTCAGTCTCCGTCCTTGTTATATAGTATTCGCGTTGGAGACATATCTGGTCGAAAAGATATGATCCCTTCTCGTCATAAAAAAACTTCGGATCTATCCGTTTCTCACCGAAGCTCTGGCAAAGACCTTTTCTAATATGAGAAGCAAATTCTTGGTGAGTGCTTTTGATATCACCTTTCTCTGATTGCATACGTCTGTCGCGCATACATCCGATAGATTAATGAACGAAACCTGCCGCAGTTTTGTCACATTTTAGCTGCCTTAACTTCAAGTCGCTAGCAAATCGATGAGGTATTTACCGAGCTTCACCGAAGATATGCTGTGGCGAGATTCTTGTTTGTTTTCCATCATACCAGTTTGGCGATTAGAAACATACAATGCAAGCCCTTCGTCTTTTTGGACGTCGGATGGGAGACCATGCGAGCCCTTGATCAAGCTTGTGTCTTGAGATATTGACTTAGTAGTATAATCTAAGCATAATTCTAGCGGATCATAGCCAGGTTTTCTGTGTATATCAATTGTCCTAGCAAATTTCGGAGCCCTCTCGCCCTCGTACCACCAATTATAATTAAACCATTTGTCTCGATCGGATATTGCGATTATATCACCGGTGCGCTCTGTGTGATCAATCTTGAGTTTCTTTTTCTCTACCGAGCTCAACACAGTATCTAAGCCATCAACATTCTCAAGTACTTTCCTGGCTTTATCCTCGAAACCTTTTTTTAAATAGATATGCGCTATTTGATGATCCACCATGGCAAATGCATTACTATATTCTAGATCTAAGTATTCCTTCTCATGGATATTGCGAGTGGCGAGTAAACCTGCATCGCGAAGTTTTTGGTTCAGAGGAACAGACGCTTTCACGTCATTAAACGAGTATTCAGAAAATATTATGAATAGCGTTTCGTCTTCTATTCCCAAATCTGTTACCTTCTGTACAATATTTCCAACAAACTCATCTGCCCTTTTCAAGTCGTTCTGCATTGCTTTGCTGTTCTTACCGAACTTTTGGGCAGAATAATCTGCATGTGGTATATACACGAACATGAAATTTGGTCGCTGGTACTCCAGTGTATATAAGGCTGCTCTGACTATCCAACCACTGGACTCCTGAGATGCCAAAGGACCCCAGTAGCTGGCCAGATTAAATTCACCAAATTTGCATTTTAGTTCTTCATAGTATCCGGGGGGCCTCGAATAGCACCACATTATCATTTCGTCTGCCATATGAAGAGGCCTAGGCGTTACAACAAAATCTGCATTTGAATACATCGTGTGCTGTCCGAAAAGGATGGCAGTTCTAGAATATGGTCTTTTTTTCTTTATCAAGTCCCATATTCTCTCAGCTTCAACTAGACTGTTGGCTTGCTCCCAAAAAGATACCTCGTGCTTGTTTCTATTATACAAACCATTACAAATAATTCCGTGTTCATTCGGATATTTTCCCGATAATATGCTAGCTTGAACTGTACATGTTACTGCAGGGAACACAGGTTCCAACCTAGAACACTCGCCAATTGAGGCAATCTTTGAAATGTTCGGCAACAGATTTCCAGATTCTAAGTTTTTGATCTCTAATCCCACGATGTCAAGCAGTATTACGTGCTTTATCAATCCCGAACTTTTCGGGTGTGTTATTATTTATATTTATAACTGTATAATCCACTTGTTGAAATAGAAATCAGCCTCGAGCTAGTTAAAAACGTGACCCTGCAATCTGCTATGTGAGATCTAACTTTAGGCTCTGCAAGAATTCAAAGGCTTTAGTGGCTGCGTATACAGGGTTATTCTGATATGGATATAATTCCACTGTTATAAATCCCTTATACCCAAGGTCGACAATTGCTTTGAATACAGATTTAAAGTTAATCGCTCCCTCTCCGGGAATTAAATGGTTATGAATCCTATTAAGCGCAATATCGGACAGGTGAAAATGTTCTATATAATCCGATAGCCGATAGATCACTTCAGCAGGATCTTCCCTTACACAATAAAAATGAGCAATATCGAAATTTAACCTAATATATTCTGATTCAATCTTTTTAATGAAGGATAAGAAATCCTGAGATGTTTCCAGTATTAGGCCAGGCTCAGGCTCTATAAGCACTTTTATTTCTTGGTCCTCTGCGAATCGTGATAATTTGTTCATCTCCCTTGCAAATCGACGCTTTAGCATAATGGGACTATTTGTTCTTGTATCCAAAGGACCCCCAGCTTCGGTTGATATATTTCTACAACCTAATTCATTTGCAAGTTCCATACAATTTTTTGTATGCTCGAAACGTATTTGCCTTAGTTCACTTACATCCTCGATCCAGGACGGATGATAGGTGTCCTTGATAGCGTACAAAGTAAATGCGTTTAGATTAGAAATTTCTAGGTTATGTTTGGATAGGAGCTCTCGTGTCTTAGTTACATCTTGCTCTTTAGGAGGGTATGCATGTGGCAGGTCACAAAGTATTTCAATTGCAGAATAGCCTATCTTGGATATTAATTGGATGCATCGTTCTAATGAAAATTTTTTAAATGCATTACTACTGAATCCCAATTTCATATTCGAAAATGCAGCACCCTATAATACCAAATCCATGGCTTCGATTTAAAGAACAAACAATGGTTTTTCTAAATGTCTGTGCATCCTCTCCCTTAAATTTGTACTCCCCCAAGCGAGTTTTTTTGGATAAGCTGTTACGTTAAGTTTTAAAGGATGTTGAACATTATACTTGTTCATCCCGAGCCTAAAATACGTCCTATTTCTAAATCGTCCAGACTAGAAATTTATGTCATACCGCTCTGAATATCGGTGGAAACCCATCTTATATTAGCCAGGGTTATGCAATTCATATGAGAAAAAGTTTATACGGGTACATCGTAGCTTGCTGGAGATGCTTTCGAATTGAGAAGAGAACAATATCTACCAAGCAGTAGCCTTTCTGTAAGTTTTGCAGGCATCTGCTTGCGTAATCCAACTATGCTTGCTTCAGGTTTTCTGGGGATCTCCATGACTCTATTTAGAAGGTTGTATAATTTTAATGTAGGTGCCATCGTTAGTAAGTCAATCAGTGCTTCTCCGATAGAAGGATATAGAAATCCAACTATTGTTTCATTGGAAAATTCAGGTTACCTAAATGCGGTAGGTTTAGCTAATCCAGGTGCTGATGCTTTTTCGGAAGAAATTAGAGAGAACGATGATCTCCCCATATTAGTAAGTCTCGTAGGATCATCTGATAAGGATTTTCCTTCGTTAGTTAAAAAATTCGACAGGCTGAATATCATTGGCTACGAGATTAATCTGTCATGCCCGCATGTCGCAAAGATGGGCATGGAGGTGGGGGATGATCTAGAAATGGTTTACCGAATTGTCAAGGCAACAAAAGGGCATACAACTAAACCAGTATTCGTAAAAGTGGGAGTAGGAAACGCTGACGTACTTTCAGTCGCGTCCATCGCAAAAGATGCCGGCGCAGACGGAATAACTGCCATTAATACGCTTAGGGCGATGGTAATAGACATTGAGACGGGAATGCCTATACTTAGCAATAAAATAGGCGGACTCTCGGGTAAACCAATCAAACCTCTAGCGATAAGGTGCGTTTACGAAATTACTAAACGCATCGAAATCCCAGTCATAGCATGCGGTGGTATCTTCAACTGGAAGGATGCTGTAGAGGCGATGCTTGCAGGAGCATCCGCAGTTCAATTGGGAAGTGTTATAGCTACTGAAGGATTGTCCAGCTTTTATACTATTTGCAAGGGCATACAGACGTATCTAAAAAGGAAAAATACTAAGAGTGTGATGGAGATAATAGGCCTTGCGCACAAATTTTGACAGTCTTCGGATTGTCAAGGTGGAAGAAATAGTTGAGGAGACCCCAACAGTACGAACTTTGGCATTCCGGGACGGAACTAGTTCGAAGGCAGGACCAGGGCAGTTCTTGATGGTTTGGATTCCGGGAGCAGAGGAGCTACCTATGAGTGTAATGATCTGGAACAAAAAACTTTATGCAGCAGTTACTGTACGTAAGAAGGGATATGGTTCAACCTCGTTGTACGATAAGAGAGTAGGTGAAAAGCTAGGCGTGAGAGGGCCATACGGGAATTCCTTTGAAATTCGAGAGAATGCCAAGAAAGTGTTGCTCGTAGGAGGAGGGACCGGGTTGGTTCCATTACTGCGGTTGGCAGGTCATCTAAATAATGCTAGAATCGATACAACTTTAATTATCGGAGCAAAAACCCATTCGGAAGTATTCTTCGAAAAGCTGGCAGGAAAATGTTTAGGAGATACAAACCATCGAGTCGTCATTACGACTGAAGATGGTAGCTACGGATTAAAAGGAAAGACCACAGATGCTATGCTGGATTTGATAAGTGTAGAAGGGTTTGATGCCATATACACCTGTGGGCCTGAAGGTATGATGAAAAAGGTCTTCGATCTTGCTTCAGCAAGATCGATTCCACTTCAAGCTAGTCTTGAGCGTTATATGAAATGCGGAATTGGAATATGTGCTAGCTGTTGCATAGGAGATAGGCTCGTCTGCAAAGATGGCTCTATATTTCATAGTCAGGATCTATCTTCTCTCTCGGAATTTGGTTTCGGATATAGGGATAAAACAGGACGTAAATGTAGGTACCTATAGGCTACTTCAAAATGCAACGCTGGCTGGGTGTTGCATGCTAATAATGATCTACTCCTTAATGTGTAAACTGTGGACAAAATATACCAAAGGTATAAAGCCACGTATATAGTCCAAAGCCCAAAATATTCGATTTCTAGCATTGCAAATAAGACTCACGAATGACTATGTATTTTTGACCTCAAAGTGGCTTGTGTTTGGAAATTTTTCTTGCTTTGATATAGTCAACGAAATAGACTAGATATATTCTCTGACTTATTTTCAGGATCCATGGAATATAAGACTCTTTTATACCTGTCTTATCTTCGATCTTGAACTTGGAATTTTCAAGAAACTCTCTAAACGAATGACTATCGAATCTGGTTTGGGGTCTAGGTTCGTGATTAAAATCAAAAGGATCCGCAATAATGGTATAGCCAGAGGCTTTCAAGAGAGAATGAATGGAAGAGACCAGTTTTGATGCGTCTAACAAGTTTACCATGTTGAATACAATGACCAAATCGAATTTTCCTGAGCTAAACGGCGCTAGAAGACAATCGGCGACACAGAATTCTACGTTTCCCTGCCTATATTCAAACATCCTTCTTCTAGCTTCTTTTATGAAAGAAAAAGACAAATCAATCCCTATGGTAAAAGCGTATTTTTTAGCAAGTGTCAGGGTACTGTAGCCCAATGAACAACCCGCGTCAAGGGCTATACCATCCATTTTGGGATTTATTCCATGAATTACTCTATTGTATAATTCGTTCGGTTTCAATCTCCATTTTAAAGAGCTCAGAAGTCGATCTGTGGACTCATGGTCATAATGCGTCCATCTATATGGTGCAAACCAAACGCCGCTCTCTTCATAGCGATCGTTTCCGACATAAGATGTCTCAAAGTGCCTACTAGCTTCTTTTAAGAAACCTTTCATCTTCTCTGTTCTTGTTTTTAATAACCATTTGCCATAACTAGAAGTTCTCCTCTGGACATATCCGGAGAAATTCTTTACAACAATCGCGACACCTTCTATTATGGGATATATAGCTTCACAACGAGGGCATTGCAGAAATCCTTCAATACATTCGTTGTCATTTACAACTTCCAGCGGAACTAAGGAAAGCCCTATTTCCCTGTCGTCATGTTGAAGGCACAAGAGGTGGTTAGCAAATTGTTTTTTCATTACTTTTTCATGTACATTATTAATGATATATACCATGAGAGGCTACCGCGGAGTACCTATACAAGCATCACATTTTGTGCTTAAGATCCAGTATGAAGCGCCTTTCTATGGTTCCATAATATTTTCCTGTTATCGTAGAACCAACCAGACGTCAAAAGTCTTATGATATAGGATATGCCAGCCTACCTATGTTCCTTCTGCTTTCTAAACATAGTATACATATTTCGATAGGACATCTGCAAGTCAAAGCTTCGTTCGAAAATGGATTTGACCTTAGTTAAATCTCTCAATAATTCACTATCCCCCCCTCCACGTATTATACTTCTAAGTGCGTCCGCTTCGGACAGATATTCTGAAATGCGCTTTTTGGTGTGTGGGTTTCGAGAAATGATTGAAACAATAAGACTAGGATCATCCCTTATAATTCCTTGCATTAGAAGGAGCTGGATTCCAAAAAAAGTGCCCGAGATCTTTTCCAAATATAGGATGTCCTCCTTCGATAGGATCTTAGCAAGTACCATGTTCACAAAGTAAGTTAATCCAAGAATTATTGCCATG
>DASTUU010000481.1:0-1089 GCA_035759485.1 Nitrososphaeraceae archaeon | reverse complement strand
GTCCACAACATAACCTGATGTTTCTCCTAGTAGACAAATCCCTTTTAATCCGCGCATCTTAGCAATTCCAATCATCATACCATTCATTCCAGTAATGCTGCCACCATCCATAGCTAGGACCCCCTTTTCCTGAAATGTTTTCACTGTATCTGTATCAGTTGCCGTTCCAAATACCCTAGGTTTATCGATAAAAACCCCAGTGATATATGCAGCAAGAGTAAAGACCTGTCGAGGATTAAATTTAGCTGCAATATTCAAAATCTCCTCTGCGAGAAAGTATTCCGAATCAGGATTCGCAGGTTGAGAATCACCTGTCAACAGAAGCAATGAAACAGGATTGGATCCAGTACCTTCAAAATAGAAAATACTATTCTTGATTAGTTCGGCTGTTCCATCAGTTCTTATAAGGATTTGAGGAGGAAATGAGGTTGAATAGATATCGGCGAGATGTTTCGCTCTCAACTCTTGTATCAGATGGTCTACAGCCAATTTTCCAACGAACCCACTGCCAGGGAAACCACAAATCAATAAAGTGCTCTGTAATTGTGGAACTGTTTCTTGTGAGAATACTACGCTTATCCCATGTCTTGAAAAGACCACGTCTTTTAAGTCAATAGGAGCGCTTTAAAACCTTACTAGTGTACACATGGTCCTAAGCAGAGGAGCTGTTAAAGTGGGGGTCGTCTATTCAATAAAGGCCATAATAGCCATTAGTAAAAGCGCTCTAAAAATAGGTTACGATGTCCATTGAAGAAACTATAAAGTAAACAATGTGGACTTTGTACACTTAAATCAAAGTTTTCTAGAAGATTTTCAGCATTTTAGACCCGGCATAACTCCATAAACTTTTTCAGCAATAGTAAGTTCAGTTCGTTTGAGCAAACTCTCAATCTTATCGATAGAGCACTTCGTTTCCTTTGTTAGGTCTAGTAAAGTATCCCAACCAAAACTAGATTAAGAACCAAACCATGTAAATACCCATAAGACAACTATGAAAAGGCTTTTTCTTGGAAAGGTAAAGCAGATAGGGGTCATATCAATCATTTCCATTGTAATCCTTTCCTATGGGCTATTTTTTTATGTACAGGG
>DASTUU010000480.1:0-2137 GCA_035759485.1 Nitrososphaeraceae archaeon | reverse complement strand
CGTGGGAAAAATGCACTAAAAGTTGCTAAACGAAGATTTGCAAGGACATTTCTGGGAGTATTTCCATAAGCCAATCCAGGGGGCGGATTGAGCGACCTGAGAAAACTACAAACCGAATATTCTGATAATGGAATCCGACGTCTAATTTCGACTTTTTGTTACAGTAGTGGTAATAGAGGAATCAAACCTATCCTAAGAATATTGGATAATAATAGTCTAAGAATATAAAATTTTGATAAAGGTTAGACTATATTTATAGAATTATTCGTTTCTAGCCCAGACATGGAATCAATCCATGAGTCAAACAAGAACGATTTACTAAAAACACAAATAGAGCGAATGTTGCGAAGAGCAAGGGCACTCAAGGAACACCTTAAATCACGTGCTTCGCCAATGTCAATTCTTGCAATGTTGAAGGAGAACCCATGTTTGCTGAGGTGTGTCCAGGATATACAGGACTATCAGTACGACAATGACATAGATTCGTTATACTCTGGGCGCCACGATTGGGTAAGAAAGAGAATTATTGATGGGATAATTGACAGATTTGAGGATCTTATTCTTGTAAGTTCGGAGTATGGTATTATAAATGGGAAATTAGATATAGCAGTTCTCCCGGACAAAATCCGAATTAAATACGGTAGGAGACTCATAGCAATAGAAATTAAGACAGGAAGATGGGTCGATAGCAGTCTATTCAATCAAATTGAGCGTTACTTATTGGAGTTGGATATATTGATTGTTGCAAGAGTGCCAACTGAGGATGTTGTAGCAATAGATAGCGCTCCATTGGGAGATATTTTGGAAAAAAATTTGAACATTCTAATCCGAAAGTCACACCGAATAATGTCAGGAAGGAGAATAAAAATTCCGGGGGATTGGTGTAGGGGGTGCAACGCAGACTGTGAGTTCAAGAAGCCATCAAAATGGTCCGACAAAAGTCGTAATGCATCACTAGAGGGGTATGAGGAACTTGCTAGACAGATAGATACCATAATAGAAAAAATTCTAATTATACTGGAGAAATTATTTGAACTTGAGGAAGACGAAACTACTGAAGATGCCTCTATAAATAAGAGTAAAGCAGATCAGCCACCTTAGTAAAGATCACATTTAGTTTCTGCTAGCCCATAAATAGCAACTCCATTATTGTTGATATCACGAGAGCGACTAAAAATAATATTATTAGTATTATTATATTTTCATTATTCCTTTTTCTCGCTTTCAATATTCTATATTTATTGTTGTTAGGTTCATTAATTTCCTTTTCCTTTTCCTATTCAGTTTTTCCTTGTATTCTCTTTCTATTGGAGTACTTCTTAGCTGCATTCCACAACATTGACAAAATATACTCTTGGTGATAAAGTAGCACTCACATCTTCTACAGTATTTTTTGCCAACAAAATAATGTGACTCTCCAACTACAATTTTGGAGTATATTCTCTCACATATATTACGACAAACCAGGGGAACAAATGACAGACAAGTCACTAGTGTTATAAGTAATAGCTATAAGTATAGGAAGGAAGAGTGTAGTTGGAATTATCAGCCTCCAAGAAAGTAAATTCTCCTTATACAAATATGTAAAAAATGGGTAAAGGAGTTTTGCCTTTATTATAGATTCACTCGAGTTACTCCAAATAGAAATTCAGTGCCTGAGAGCTGAAGACCCTTCCGTACAGCTGGAGGTATGCTTGAAGCTGTTATTCTTTGAGCGTCGAAGTGGATTTGTGTGTGTGCTATTTTTGATAGACCAGATAAAGTACAAAAACTTTCATTCGGAGCTAGTAACTCTATATCGGTACCGGGTGGAAGTCCGAGTTTATTTGGTTGGTTGTCAGGAAGTTCTACTGATATAAGACAGGCTTTGCCAGCAGAAGAAGCCAAGATTGTAACAAGAAGCACATGGCCTGTAACAAAATCGGCGGCCTTTTGGGTCTGTTGTGGTTTTGGTGTTGCGGCCGGTGGTAGTTTCTGTCCTTCTATATATTGATGTATGCTACTTATTCCAATCACTGATGCTGCTACTAAGAGCACCATCATAGATACTGAAGTTTTTCTTAACATGGTGTTAAGACTGTCATATAGTATATAGTTATAATGACAGGAAATGACCAAGCAAACGAAACGAGAGTTT
>DASTUU010000479.1:0-3837 GCA_035759485.1 Nitrososphaeraceae archaeon | reverse complement strand
TATATCTTCACCGAATACCGTTATCTTCCCCTGATAACCTTCAAGCAGTCCAAGTATCAAACGAAATAATGTAGTTTTGCCTGCACCATTGGGACCGATTATGCCCAACAGATCGCCCTGATTTACTTTAAATGAAATATCCTCTAAAATTGGATCTGAATTATATCTGTAATTGACATTCTCAAGCTTTATTACTTCTTGCAATCAAACCTTTCTCCCATACAAGACATAATTGATATATGAGCATTCGCATTTAAGTCAAAAAATAATGGATTAAGTAATATACTATTTTTTAATTTGTGATGGATAAGAGGTATGTGTTGCCTGGAATTGGTTGTTATGTGTGTAGTACTAGTGCTAGCTATATCTGCTAGAATAGTCGATGAAAGTAGAATCACTAGCTGAGATATTCCGATGCTCATTTGCCTACTTGTCAAATTAACATAATTAGTATATAATAAGAATATATAGTTATGTTAATAAGAAATATGAATCTATTTATAAATACGTTAATAATTAACATCATAAATAGGTAAGGTTATTTAATATAATCTATATAATTTCTTTATAGACTGTAAACAAAAACAAGAAGGATTAGTTATATCGCGAATTAGTATTCACATGTGTCTATCCTCTATTGCTATGATGCTTTATAACATTATATTATATGAACATTGGATACGGCCAGATAGCAAAAACTAAAAGCTTTCCCTCGAATATTAAAACATAGTGACCTAAGACCTTCAAATACAATCGCAGTCTGGATCGAACAATCAACTATTACAAAGATTAAGAAATAAACCGTTCCGGTATTGGGACCAGACACTTAGGAATTCCTATCATAATGTCACTATCCGAACATTATAAAAAATTATTTAAAAGTTCTAGCAAATATTTCGGTTTATGTCAGCTATATATGTAATAGGATAGTACAGATTGGATGTCAAGAAAAGACGAAAAGGAAACCTCTACATGATCTATTCAAAGAAAATAATTATTTAACACAACAAACATTTCCCACTATAGAATGCTCTTTGGCACCTGTTTGGGCTTTCTTTGCAAGAATACAAAACACCACATCTGACACATTGGTGAAGGCATTCTAGGCCCCGTATTTGTTCTAATGTAGATGTTTCATTTCTATCAACAGAGGCCATATTATTTACATAAAGAACTTTGAGCTAGATAGAAGCTCATTAATACGAATAATGAGATGTCATACAGCCTTTAGACTACTCAGCTGAATATATGAGAAATTACTACAAAATAGAGATATAAGGGAGCCGCAGGAGGGGGTTAGACTCAACCTAACAGGCGTGACGAAAAGTCAAGTCTTCCTGCAGTTTTGGATATTTTCTCACCTTATCACGTCCTTCCTTCGCACAACAAAACATGACAAATATGACTACTGCCACCAACGAGACTAGTGGAATGATGGGAAATCAAACAAATCAAACAGGAGGAAATGAAACTCAACAAGGGGGGCCACTTGAACAACTAGGTAGAATCTTCGGAGGTCAATAGATTTCTATTTTTTTTCTCTATCACACTACAATAATGTTTCGGAGATAGAAGAATGAATGGCCCTTAATGCTATATTATCATCACCAAACTAAAATAGTAATAGAGGAATCAACAAAGGTAAATCTAACCCCTGGCATATTCTGTCTCCCCTTGGAGTAACTACATAAGATTGTTATCTATATTTCGTCTGAAGAATTGACTTGTTACAGACGAAATGAAGGTAATATTTTTATCGTAGATTTAGTATTATTGGCATATGTTTGAGACCTTGGTTATGGCAGACAGGATAAGCAACTATGCAACTGTTTCCGGTTTCATAGTTGGGTTAGGTGTATTACTGTTTGTAGTACGAAGTCGTAGGCTAAAAGAGGCAAAGACTACTATTTCCAGTCGTGAAGATAAGGGAAGAAAAGTTAGATATGATTCTAACGGCAAGCCCATTTATGACTAATATATGTAGCTATTGACGATCCACATAGTGATGTCATAAGAGGAGAACATAAGGTTTTGTTATCATCACCACTACGACCTCCAGAACAGCAACAGAAACTGATGTTAGAGGACATCTCACCTATCTGGGCTTCACGTTTGAAAAAAGAAAATCTACCGACTTTCATGTCATCAGATTGGTTTAAATGGCATTCTGAATTGCAGAACGCTTCTAAATGTGTTGTAGGAGAAGCATACGGTTATTCTTCTCGATATACGGCGGACTGTAATGAATGTAATACAATTTGTGTCAAATTTCTATATTACTTTACATTAGGTATGAAAGAAAACTTGGAGTCAAATAAGCAAGATTTTGTAAAGCATTGGAATGAGGAGCATAATAAGGGTAATTCGCTACTCCTCGGTCACGCCGAGAAACGTGCAGACAAATGGTGTGCCCTCTTTCATATGATATCCAACAAGCATATTCTTCGAGGTATGGAAGAGTGTCTTTCGCATAGGTCAAGGGGTAAAGGCTCTGGATATCGGCCGCCAGTTGTGGGGTTCCGAATACCTTTGCACATATGCGCCCCGCCTGGCCCATATTTCTCTAGTTGAAAAGCAACAAAGATAGCATAAAAAATAACCAATGTGAAAACGCATTGATGGAAATGGAAATATCGTTTTATCAGATGGTAGAATAATTCCAACTTCGACTGGGAATTTGGGGGCTGACATACGAACGGCCGCTGGATTGGGTGCAATACTCCTCGGTGCTACTGAAACCGTGCTCGGACTACTTGGCACATATCCTGGGGCTGCTGCGCTGGGATACTTGGGTCCTGTTGTGGTTACTGCTGCAGGGGTAAGTGTTGTCCTATCAGTTTTCTTAGCATTATGTGCCGGAGGAGCGTTCGGATGTTGATTAGATATCATACCAGTATTACGTAGTTGTCCCAGTAGATAGTCATTGGGTCTGGGACCTCCCTGTGACTGTATCTTAACTAATAAATAAAATAGTATTAAAAATTAAAAATATACTTAACAACCTGAATCGACTAGTAATCCATAAAATATTCTAAGACAAAGCCGCAGGAGACTCAACTTGATTTACGGTCGATACCGATTGAGTCTAGGCCATACCTGCGACCATTTATTTATGTCTGGCTGACCTTGACAAATGATAAAGGAGGTTATATTAAAAATATAGCTAACAATGTTAAACAACTGCTGGAATATGCCGCAGGAGACTTAACCAAAATGAATGAAGCAAGCCTGGAATTGGGGGTTGAGTCTAGGGCTTCCTGCGGTTGTGTACGAGTTCTTTTGTATTCCAACGACAAGCCTGTTTTAGTCCTACAACATTATTGAACATGTAGTATTTTAGTTATATAGGTGAGGATAAGACGAGCAAGGAGACTTTTATACAATCCCTAGTTTCCTTTTCCTCTTTATTTTCCTGTTCATTTCTTCTTTGCATTCTCTTTCTGCTGGAGTAGTCCTGAGCTGCATTCCACAACACTGACAAAATATCTTTTTGGTGATAAAGTAACACTCACACCTTCTACAATATCTCTTACCAACTGAATAATGCGACTCGCCAACTACTATTTTGGAGTATATTTTCTTACATATATTACGACAAACCATGGGAACAAATAACGGAAAAGTTGCAAGCGTTATAAGTAATAGCTATGTGTTGGGACAAAAAAGAAGGAAGAAAGACATATAGGCTGCAGACTTTATATAAAAAGATGACAGCAATGAGTGAAGATTTTGTTAAGGTTGCGGAAACAAAAGATATTCAGGCCGCTCAAATGAAAGCAGTTGAAGTTGCTGGTGAAAGCATTTGTGTCTCTAACGTTGACGGGAAATACTATGCTA
>DASTUU010000478.1:0-2349 GCA_035759485.1 Nitrososphaeraceae archaeon | reverse complement strand
TGCAGCCAATCATCTAGAAAACGCGGGTGACTACATTAAAGATTTTGCCAAGACTTTACCACAACTTGAAAGCAAAGGATTATTAAATGAGATGAAACAAGCAAGCATGCTTACAATCACAATGCAAGAAAAATCTGTGGCAGCTTTCATAACCAATAACAGAACTGAATCTTTCGACACAATAAAATTGTACAACAAATTCAACCAGCTTATGGACGGGATAAAAGAGCTGTCCACACACCGCAATGGATTAGAAGAATCTGTGCCTAGTATTGCGCTCTTAAATTCTATTTATTCAATGGATAAAATTGCAAGATGTTGGGTTGATGTTGCTGACTTAGTTAAGCCAGCTTATTCAAAGTGAAACAAGGCTACTAGAAAACATTTGCACATTGCTACTATAGTTGGCATGATTTGTTCTAAATGGTTAGGCTCCACTATATTGTGATCAAATTTTTTCTTCAAACTGCTACTAGGCGTAGCAAATTTCTATTAACTTCGTCCGCCATCGTGCCAAAATCAATGTAGTAAATCGTAAGTCATATCAACCAACAGAATGAGGCTGACCCCGATGGTTTAATTGTCTTGGTTGGCTGTTCCGTGTTATTCGTGGTAGATGCATTGGAAAGTCAGAACCTGCGATGTATGTCTATACGCCTATATGTCTATATGTATATACATCTAGATGTATAAGTATTCGTATGTATATTATCATTCGGGGTTCAATTATCATTCAGTATTAAGTGCATTACGAAGGACTAGCGTTCGCACATTATGAGTATCGGAAAATAAGCCGTTCCAATCCTTTGGAAAATAGACCTTCTCCCCATTAGTAATCTGAAATGAAGCACCCGTTATGTAGGAGATAAGTTCTTTAAACTGCTCACTATTTGCGTTAATATCAGTAAGAATTTGCACTGTTCCTCTATTACCAGCTAGCTTTACTTTCAATATAGGAAGTAGGATTCTTAAAGAGGGGATCGAAATAGAGAAGAGATTTTGCTCAGGTAAAACAACAAAGAAATTATCAATTGATTTATTTTGTATAAGAGGAACAAGTTTCGCGGCATCTCCCCAAAAGGAAGACGCGTTCTGAGGATCTAACGTCGAAAACTTTGATTTTGCTCGTAATACTTCGTTTTGGTCCTTCGCTATGCCGATAAAATATTCAGACCAATGATTAGATGCCATTTTGAGCAGCAATTCGCAATCTTGCATTCCTATGTCTAAATTAACTTTTAGATAAAGTCTTCTGGCATTGCTGATCGTTCTATTTAATTGTGTTGAAGGATTTCCTTCATGAAAGAATTGATAAACAAGATTCCATCTTTGCCTTAAAATCTCAGGAAAATTTCGCATGTGTATTAATTCCCTAAAAAGTTCGTTATCGGCAAAATCTGAAAAAAATGCATCAGTCCTAGATACTGCTTCAAATCGAGGAAGATACAATTCATCGTAAAGTTTGCTTACTCTATCCCAGGCTCTTACCGGGTCAGAACCCATGTAAGTTACAGATAGATCTGCCAGCCAAAGAACTTCTCCAAGTAATCGTATTTTGTCGGGATTGTATCCTTTTCTTCCCAAATCTGAGATATGCTGTTCAAATTTCTCTTGGGCTTGTGGTTGATTAAAAAAGGGGAAGTCCGTTCTCCAGATTAATGCTTGAATTACCGAGCTCTCAGTAGGCTTCCAATCCACCTTCACATATTCCGGATGAGTCGTTGAAAGTAGAACTGGCAAAAGCAAGCTAGATTTGTATTCTCTAAAGTAGTTTTCAAATTCGATTGCATTCATAGTAAAATAAGCGTCAAGAATTCTTGCCCTATTTAATTCATCAATAGTTCTAGAAACTCTCGGCCCTTTTGGTTGTGCCGATGAAATACTGTAGTTATTATCATTATTCCGTAATGATTGTATATGAGCTTCACTTGGATCGTAGTCATGCAAAAGACCAGCTACTAACAGAAACTCATAGTCTCTCCAAGTAAACGTATATCCACGAAATTGTTTTGGCAGCATTTGCACACTAAGATAAGTAACCTCCAAACTATGATGAAAATTATGATATTTACTCGAACCTTCCCCTATTCCTTGTTTGCTATATTCGTTTTTAAGAAACAAGACAAGGATACGAAATTTGTCCAACCTTTCTGGCGGAATTCCTTTATCTACAGCGATGTAGTTTATAGATGCAATAATTTCGTCGTCTGGAATATTTGCCAAATTCTCATTCGTATACTCAATAGTTCGTTTCTTTGCCCCAGGAATATGCCTTATGGCCTCCCTGTATATTATTCTCATAGGAAGGCTCTTGTTCAGGTATATTCCTACTACAGAGAGTCTCCAAGG
>DASTUU010000477.1:0-3831 GCA_035759485.1 Nitrososphaeraceae archaeon | reverse complement strand
GCAAAATCTTCAATGTATCGACGTATCACTGGATTTCTAAGATAAATTAGCGCTAACCCTAGGTAATGAAACAATTTATGCTTATACCTAGTGAAATGCTCGTTCCAATTTCTAGTGTTCCGACCCTCTCCTAATCTATAGCTACACTGATCATTTTCCTTGAAACTATATGATGATATTTGAACAAGACGAAAAAAATATTGAATATAGTAGCAGCAGAAGCAGAGGAAGAACACAAATTATGGCCGATATACTGCACCATTGTAAAGAAAACAAAAGAAAAAGCCATGTAATGCAAAAGGCAAACCTCAATTTTGACCAAGTTAGCCATTATTTGAGGGATTTACTAGGAAGAGGCCTTGTAGAACAGGGTTTTTCCGAGGGTGGCAAAATCTACAGGACTACAGACAAAGGTCGAGAATTTCTAGACCGCTATCAAAAATTGATAGGATTTTTTAGGGGTGATAGGAACAGCAAACAATCCAAAAGCGATCGAGCAAATATCAGTCTAGTCAAGCCAATTAAGAACAGAATACGAAGCAAAACCCTGGCAATATCATACTTGCTGACAATCAGCCTTGGCATGATTATATCACAAAGTATGCCAACTCTTATGACAACGACAGCGATTCTATCCTTAGAACAACAATTCGCGTATGCACAGGAAGATAATGCTGTAGGCGATAAACTAGAATCAGAAGAGGTCGATACAGGAGACAAAAAGGAGATAAGTAACGACAAAGAGAAGGAAAATGGAGATAATAATAGCGGTACAGGTGATGCCCCTAACGGAATTGGAAATGATAGTCAATTAGAAACAGGAGACCAGGAAAAAGATGGAAAAGAAGGATTTGAAGTAACAGGCACTCCTGATGAGTCAGTAGAGAACGCTACATTGAGGAATTCTTCTATAGAGAAGCCTAAACAAGTGGTAGTAGACCGGGGACTACCAGATGATGACTGCCTTTTTGATCCATCACTTCCTAAATGTGCACCAGTAGATGGGGAATGTCCTGATGGCTATGCTATGAATGAAGATGGACAATGTTATCCAGACAAGCCATGTCCTGTAGGTTATGAGAGAAGAGATGATGACGAGACAGGCACGTGCTATTCCGTATCAGAGAAACGCTTGAAGGTAATAGTCAACGTTAAGGGTGCAACTGGAGCTGGCAAATTATCTGTAGAAGCAAAAGAGGGGGCCGGCGATAGTAGGTTTGTAGATAATATACAAGGAGCACATACATTCAAGTTCTATAAGAATAGCATACCGGTAGGTACAGAATTTAAAGCCTGTGCTTATAGTGACAAGCTAGATAAAGAATTATGTGCAGAGGGAAAGAATGGACCTGAGAATAAGCCTGAAAAAATGACTATAGCTTTTTCATCCAATATAGGTCTGAAAGTAATAGTCGATGTCAAGGGTGCAACTGGAGCCGGCAGAGTATCAGTGAGATCAGAAGAGACGGATAATATTCTTGGCAGAACGGTAGATAATATAAAAGGAAAACACACATTCCAATTCAAAGCTGGAGAAGTTCCAATTGGTGGAGAGTTTAAAGCCTGTGCTTATAGTGACAAACTCGGTAAAGAATTATGCACGAAAGGAAAGAATGGACCAGAATCAGGGCCTGAAAAAGTTGGTGTTACTTTTCAGAAATTACCTTCAACTGGAATTCTAAAGCTACCATTATGTGACGGCAGCTACCAAGATTGTATAACTAAGGGTGGATACATCTGCAAAGCAGGCAGTACAGATGATGAATGTGAGCTCAATGGATATTACTGTATTAAAGGCGAGGGATGCGGTAATTTCGTACATGGGATATGTGAAGATTGTGAGACCGAAGCTGAAGATGGCGGAAAAGGTCTAAAAGTTATAGTACATTTTACACATGATGATCATGCCTGTGTCAGAACTTTGGATGATTCACACAGAGCCGGATGTAAGGCTGGTCATCCAGGAGATGAAGTTGTGTTCCAATTTGGAACTGATGACGTAGAGGTAGGAGAAGAGGTATATGCTTGTTTCCAAGGCTATGACGATGACTGTAGATCTGTAATAAATGGACCAGAATCAGCTCCAGAGCGTATCTATCAGCTAAGGTAAAGCATCCATTTTTTTATTAAGCATAGATTCAATTGATTATGAGCTTCCAATCACCGGAAAAATTGCTATATGCTTTCAGGAAGCAGATGACAAGATAAGACAGGCACTGGAACAAGCTGCATGAGCACAAAGGCTTCAAATCCCACTGACTATATTGAATCATTATAGAAGCTTTTGAGACTGTCATCCTTATGATTGCCAAATCATATAGGCTAGCTGTGTTGACAACCCAAGACAACTATTGCCTCATAATATATTTGACTATCCTTTTTCTTTCTATTCATTATCGTTTGGGAAAAAGACCATTTTTAAAGTGAAACATAACTTTATCCTAAATCTAAGAATTCTCTGTAGGTATATTTTATTTTGTCCAACTCATTAGGGCTAGAGAATATAATAGCATTTATGGAGTACGCTTCACAGTATCTACATAGTCTTCTCTAATCTGGCCTACCACTAGTTTATGATATTCTAGAAATTCTTGCATCATATAATAATAATATTCTAGAATATCTCTTCCCTTCTCTGTTACTTTGTATATGAGACATCCTTGAGAAGAGATACCTATTTGTACAAGCCCTGCGCAAAATAGATTGCGCAAACAAGATTCGGTATCTTCTAAGTTAAGATTTGCCTTTTCCATTATATAGCTTTTTTTCCTATACAACGTACATTGGCTTAGAATATCTGCTATGATTTGCATTCTTTCCCTGGTACTATCCCCGATATTTCTTCCATTTTGGCTTGAAGTAGATGATACTATCATTTTGGTTCTAGGTATATTATGGCTAGAGTAATAGATTAGGAGAATGTTGGAACAGCAGCAAGTGAAACGACCATTTCACTCGTTATTCATTTGGCTAAATATTAAATTATAATAAACCTTTTATTCTTTTGACCAGAATTGTGTTGTTATGATTTATCCAAGTTAGGACATAAAGTATTATTGGTAAAACAAATGCCGTTATACACTGTTAGTAGTATGCTCAATAAAAATTTTATTAAATTTAGAAAAATGCGTAAGAATACTTTTAACATGACTAAGTGTGTGACAGCGTCACAAGCTGTAAGCAAATCTGTTAGAATGCTGTGTTCTCAGAATAAGAAATAACTGTCTTTATGATATTTTAGGAGACATAATGTCCTGTTTATAGTAGAATGGGAACCATATTTTAGAACCTATATTGACACTGATCCCTTGGGATTCGGATCTATAATTATTTAGATAAGGTGTACTAAAGATATAGCTGATGTGTTGCCATGACATGATATGGTCAACTAATCAACTATTGGCGCTATACTAATATCTATATAAGTCGTTTAAGAAAATTACACTTATGACAATATCTCTCATCGCATCCGAGTTTGATGGAAAAGGTTTGAAGTATACTCCATACGAAAATGTTCAGGCCATTCGAGGGACAACTTTGGTGAAGCGAGGTTTTGCCCACATGCAAAAGCATGGGGTAATTATGGATGTTACTAGCGTCGAGCAGGCGCAGATCGCCGAAGATGCGGGAGCAGTTGCGGTCATGGTTCTAGACAAGTTGCCATATGATGTAAGAAAAGCCGGTGGAGTTGCTCGTACTGCCAGCGTTAAAGTGATTCAGGATATAATGGATTCTATTACTATACCTATTATGGCCAAATGTAGAATTGGTCACACAATGGAAGCCAAAGTTCTAGAGTTTACGGGCGTAGATATGATTGACGAAAGTGAA
>DASTUU010000476.1:0-5114 GCA_035759485.1 Nitrososphaeraceae archaeon | reverse complement strand
GTTTGGTGCAAAGATCCATCAACGAAGTTATCTACCTCGACTGATGCTGCTATTGAACCTAACATAATGACCATTATGTAAATTTTCTTTAGTCTCTGGATCTCTACTTCCTTTGGTATTAATGCCGGTATTTGGGCCATTATTTGCTCAACCTAATTTCCCTAATCTTGTATATTAACTGTACGTTATTTTTAAGGGGACTCTGGGACGAATTTATACATACTCTGTTCGCGATTTTTGCATGATCTTGTCCCCTACCCTTTGATTATTAAAAGATTTACAATGGTATCTGTGCTGAGCATTAGTGGTAAGCGGTTATGCCTATCTTATCAAAGAAAAGCCCTAGCAAAATATATATCTTTGTTCGTTCAGGGATTTGTAGATACTATATATGGTTAAGAGCAAGATGTTGATAGTGACGACTCTTGCAGCAGTAACAGTTCTTTCTGCAATAGCTGCATACATGCCAATTATCCCTAAAGCTGATGCGCACGGTGTTCAGGCACAACTTCAGAGTAGATTCGTAAGAATAGCAGATGAATCATGGTCTGCTCAGACAGTAAACACAGGAGACGAAATAACTGTATCAGGCACGCTACAAAGCTTAGTAAATAGACCTCTTAGAGCGTGGTTGTCTGTATTCAGCGAATCGACCAATGCTGGAAACAGATGGGAGTTCCTATCAAGAGATCCACCAGGCAATGTCTTTGAGATTCCTCCACAAGGAACCATACCTTATGAACTTACAGTCAGGGCACTAGAGCCGGGAATATACCATATGCACACACAACTTAATATTGCAAGTGTAGGTCCAGGCTTAGGGCCAGGTCAAACAGTACAGGTAACAGGCGAGCCAATACTAAAACCTGTTCCGTGGGGCAATGTGGCCTACCCAGTTGTCCTAATTGGCGCAGGACTTGGAGTAACTTTTGCTACAAGACCGTGGCAAGTCATCTAAGTAGTAAATAGAAGGAAAAGATACCAAGGTAGACGATTCGTCCTAGGAAACTCAACTCTTTTTTATTTATTCTCCTCCAACTTCTCCAATTTACTAATCTTCCCTCTTTCGGTCACAAAGATATTCTTCGGACAATCTTTTGCGGAGCCTTACAAGTTGTATGCAATTGTGAGGTTCTGTAACGGCTGTTTAGCAAGGTGCAAAAACTAGGAAAAGAGAAAACAAATAAAAGAGATGTTAGAGCTCGGTCAAATTCGAGCCTGTTTACCAGTGATGTTTCTCGTCTGGAATAAGACCGATCTGTTCCCGTTCGAAGTATCTTTCTAGCTCCTGTGTCCATTTTTCTTTTGCGGAACCGCCACCAAGCCCTTTTCTTCTAAGCCAATATGCTATAACACTAAGCAGGAACACCGCAAACAGCATTGTTCCGAAAATATAGACCATGACATCATAGAACAGAGGGTCGTAGGCTGGACCAATTTGTGCTATCAAATTCTTGAACGGAGTTATTACCATTACCATAGCTCCTAGAATAGCGTCCATTACTATATTACGTCACACTAAATCTTGAATATATACATTTTGGTCGTGGCAAAACACAATCTCAGACTAAACCAGATTTGCCCCTATGAAGTCTACACAAGTATTTCGGAGTCCAGGACAAGAAAATTGGGACTGTTGATGGTAAATACCACTAGGCAGCTCCATATGAATATATGGAATATTGAAAGCTTATTCAGATATTAAAAGAGTATATGAGTAAACAAAAAAGTAATGAGATAATTGTTTATGCTGCTGCTTTCTTTGCAGTTCTACTTCTGTAGAAGAACATTGCTGCTACTGCTCCAAATATAGCCACCAGAACACCGATAAATATCACAGTTTCACTAATATTGGTTCCCAACATTGGCGTACCAGACCCATAGGCTCCGGCCTGCTTTGCATTGGATATTTTTTCTTTGGCTAATTTTAATTGCTCTTCTATACTACTACTACCCGTACTGGGAGCTGCAGAATATTGTGCTGAGGCAAATTGCAGTATTGATGGTAGTATAAGTGAAGAGCCTGCTAAAATGACTATTGTAGACATAGCCATCATATTTGGCTTTTTCATACTAGTAATTGTTTTCGAATTCGATTATTTAACTTTTATGTCCTTTTGTTTCTGCAGGGCTTAGCAAGATTTAAGATATATATCTCGTCCTGTTATAAAGAGTAAGAAATGGCAAGAATTCATGCTCACACACGAGGTAAATCTCATTCATCGAGACCAGCTTCTCCTAGTTCTCCTTCGTGGCTAAAAATGACTCCTTCAGATGTTTCTTCCCTAGTGGTTTCACTATCAAAGGAAGGTTTGTCTCCTAGCGAGATTGGCATTAATATCAGGGATCTACATGCGATACCTTTAATCAAACCTATTACAGGAAAAACTATTACGCAGACGCTTTTGGAAAATAATATCAAAAAAGATATGCCCGAAGACCTAGAACATCTTGTGCAAAAAGCAATTGGACTTCAGAAGCATCTGAGAAACCACAATACCGACCGCAGAAATGTCCGTTCGTTGGAATTAATAGAAGCTAAAATTCATCGACTCTCAAAATATTATAAACGAACTGGAAAACTTTCCAGTAATTGGAAATACTCTGCTGTGATTGCTCAGTTGGAATAAGATATGACATGGGAAGGCAGGAGCTCTACCAGCCTTTAGAACTTCTCTGTGATAAAATAAACTCGTTGACTGAGGCAGGAAATGAAGTTTCTGTTGTGACTAGACTAGACCCAGATGGAATAGCCTCAGGCAGTATCATTTTAATGGCTTTGTCACGATTAGGATCTAGATGTAGTCTCAGAACAGTATCGGCTCTCAACACAGACATTATCCAGGAAATAAAATCTGAAGCGCGTGATTTTTGTATTTTACTTGGGCTCGGCAATGCAATGGTAGAAGTATTGCATCGTCACTTGGGCGAAAAATGGGTCGTAATTGATCATGAGGAATTTGAAGATGACCATACGAACCGAGACTATGACAACCAAATAATAAATGCATGGAAATATGGTCTTGACGGTACAAGAGAGATTTCGGCCGGGGGTTTGTCTTATCTCCTTGCAACTATGCTAGATAAGAAAAATAGGGACCTTTCCGCAATTGCCGTTATTGCCGCACTAGGAGATAAACAGGATTTAGGAGATAGGAAAGGGCTGGTGGGAATAAACTCAGAGATTTTAAAGACTGCACAGTCGCTAAACTTAATTGATGTGAAACTTGATCTTTTGCTATGCCATGGTGACATAATCCCTCTACATGAGTCACTTGCACGTACTTACTTTCCATATATTCATGGGCTAACTTGGAATATACAGAATGCTTATACAGTGATCAGGAATACAGGGCTAAAAATGAAAGATAACGGCAAATGGAGGGTTCTTTCTGACTTTACTCTAGAGGAGAAGAACATTATTAGAGATGCAATTGCAAAGTTCATAATTACGTCTTCCGACAGGAGCTCAATAGAAGTAGCAGACAATCTTTTAGGATATAGTTATAAGCTTTCGAAAGAAGATAATCAAAGCTTCCTAAGAGATGCACGAGGCTTTGCCAATTTGCTTGATGCTTGTGGACGGCTTGGGAAGACAGGCGTGGGAGTGGCATTGTGCATGGGGGACAGAAGCACCATGTTAACAGAAGCTGAGCGCATAGCCGAGGACTATTTTTCAACTTTGAACAGGTATCTTTCTGCAATTTTCAATGAGAAATGGAGGTATCTTGACGACGGTATAAATGCAGTCTTTATAAACGGTGAGGGCCTCTTGGCAGAAGAGATGTTAGGCGCAATATCCTCTCTTCTAGCCGGATCACCATCACTATTCAGGAGATTACTTTTCGTTAGAACCTTAAGTCAGGAGGACGGAGGGAATAGCTATAGATTCTCTGCTAGAAAATGTGTAGGCAACAAGTCCAAGTTAAATGTAGGTCATTTAATGAAGGAATGTTCAAAAACAGTTGGAGGCAATGGGGGCGGTAATGATACCGCTGCAGGGTGCATCATCCCGTCATCTAGGTTGGAAAAGTTCTTGTCTAGTGTAAGAAGTGTAATATCAAATGACAGGCTCGAATCCTCAGCCGCAAGCAGCTAAGATTCGGATCCAAGTTGAGATAAGACTTTCAGGCAAATCGGAGCTTCGAGCAATTATGAAGGCATTGATGCCTGACAATGTCAACTTCCCAAAAGGATTGTCTATGGAGATCATTTCACGAGACAATACTTTAGTACTTGAACTTCTAAGTAAGATTGGCATTAACACACTCTTAAATACAATAGACGAAGTATTGGAGCACATATCAATTGCAAGAAAAGTGATAAGAGATGCTTGATTCAAAGCTATTGAAAGAAAACCCACACAATATTGAAGATATGTTGAGAAAGCGTGGTATGAGTTTTCCACTGGATGACCTTATTAGCTTGGATAAAAAACGTCGGCAATTGATAGTTGAGTTACAGAATTTTAAACATAGGAAGAATGTGCTTGCTCATTTAATTGCTCAGAAGAAAAAAGAAAGAGAAAATGCCGGCTCAATAGATAACGAAATACATGAAATGAAAGAAATAAGCAGCAAGATACTAGAATTTGAGAAGGAACAAAATGACGTTCAAGCAAAGTTTCTAGACCTAATGATGTCTATTCCAAATATCCTCCATGAAACGGTTCCCGTGGGCACCAGTGAAAAAGACAATGTCATCATTAAAGAGTATGGAAATAGCAAAGCTAGACCAAACTTAGCTCCTAAAGATCATATTGATATTGCTACGTCTCTTGATTTAATAGATCTTGAGCGGGCGGCAAAGATTTCTGGTGCGAGATTCTATTTTCTGAAAGATGAGCTTGTGAAGTTGAACCAGGCACTTTTGAATTTCGGGCTCGATTATTTGTCAAGCATTGGATATACGCTCATGCAACCACCTTATATGATAAGAAGAGAGGCTATGGAAGGAGCTGTAATTTTAGGAGATTTTGAACAAGTTATTTACAAGATAGATAGAGAGGATCTCTATTTGATAGGAACATCTGAACACGCAATAGTTTCAATGCATATGGACGAAATCCTGGACGGAAAAAAACTCCCATTGAAGTATGCCTGTGTGAGTCCTTG